>NZ_PSVX01000007.1:0-82365 GCF_002932695.1 Rathayibacter sp. AY1D2
GAAGCGCATGAAGATCGTCACCCTCTGCGGCGCCGGAATCGGCACCTCCGCCATCCTCAAGCTCGGCGCCGAGCGCGCCCTCGAGACCCTCGACCTGGCCTCCGTCGACGCGCCCGCCGCCTGATCCGCACCGTCCTCGCTCAGCTCGCCGCCCGCTGACCCCCCGAGGTCCGAGCAGCCGTCCGCGCGGGAACCCGGCTCTCGGCACGCCGCTCCGCGGCCACTCGACCAGCAGGGGCAGGGGCGCCCTCTCCCCGCAAGGTGGAGGGCGCGTCCGAGAATCGCGTGGCAGCGATTCGAGGCAGCCCGACGTGACCCGCTCTTGAGAACGCGCCCCGTCGGGAGGCCGACCGCGCTGAGCCGCGCAGGGAGCGGCTCAGAGTCGAGCACCGCGCGTGGCAGCGATTCGAGGCAGCCCGACGGAATACGCTCTGCGGAACGCGCCCCGTCGGGAGGCCGACCGCGCTGAGCCGCGCAGGGAGCGGCTCAGAAACGGACTCAGCCCAGCGCCCGCTCGATCTTCTCCGTGATCTCGGTCTGGTCGAGGTAGTTGTCGATGACGACGACCTCGGCGAAGGTGCGGCCGATGCGGTCGACGAGCTCGCCGGAGGTGAGGATGACCTGCGCGTCGGCGGCGAGCGCGTCGACGGAGGCCAGGTCGGAGGCGATCACCTCGGCCTCGAGGTCGAGGGTCTCGAGGGCGCGCTCGGCGCCGAGCTTGAGGATGGCGGAGGTGCCGATTCCGGCGCCGCAGAGGGTGACGATCTTCATGCGCTTCTTCCGTGGTGCGGGTGGTGCGGGGTGCTGTCGGTGAGGACGGCGTTGATGCTGCGGACGGTGCGGGCGGCGGCGAGGGCGCCGACCGCGTCCGGACGGCTGAGCACGTCAGCGAGCCCGGAGACGAAGCCGACGTGTCCGTGCGCCTGGGTGGCGGCGATCCCGATGACGACCGACACCGGGTCGTTGGTGCTGTGCCCGAAGGCGACGGGCTCGGCCAGCGTGACGACGGAGAGGCCGTCCGCGAGGACGTCGTTGCCGGGCCGGGCGTGCGCGAGGGCGAGCCCGGGCGCGATGACGATGTACGGCCCGAGCACGTCGACCTGCTCGACCATGCGCCGGGAGTAGGCGGCGTCGACCGCGCCGGTCCGCTCGAGCGCACGGCCCGCCTCGAGGACGGCCTCCCGCCACGATCCGGCGGAGTGGCGGAGGGCCACCGCCTCCTCGGGGAGCGCGTCGAGCGGCACCGTCAGGCCGCCTCGAAGCCGACGCTGATCGTCTCGACGAGCTCGCGGCGCTCGTCGAGCGGCAGGAAGGCGGCGTGGGCCGCGTTCAGCTGGAAGGCCTCGAAGTCGTCGAGGTCGTACCCGAACGCGTCGGACAGGAGGGCGAGCTCGCGGCTGAGGGTCGTCGCGCTCATCAGGCGGTTGTCGGTGTTCACCGTGACGCGGAAGCCCAGCTGGTAGAGCAGGTCGAAGGGGTGGTCGGCGAGCTCGGCACCCCACGCCGCGACGGCGCCGGTCTGCAGGTTGGAGGAGGGGCTGAGCTCGAGGGCGATCTCGCGGTCCTTCACCCACTCCGAGAGCTCGCCGAGGGTCACGTAGCTCGCGTCGTCGTCCTGGCGCTCGATGCGGATGTCCTCCGCGATCCGGACGCCGTGGCCCAGTCGCAGCGCGCGGCCGTCGAGCAGGGCCGAGCGGATGCTGTCGAGGCCGTCCGCCTCCCCCGCGTGGACCGTGGTCGGGAAGTGAGCCGCCGCGAGCAGCTCGAAGGCGGGACGGTGCCGCGAGGCGGGGAAGCCCGCCTCGGCTCCGGCGATGTCGAAGCCGATCGCACCGCGCTCGCGGTGGCGCAGCGCCAGCTCGGCGACCTCGAGCGAGCGGTCGGCGTGCCGCATCGCGGTGATCAGCTGGCCGACGCGGATGCGGTGTCCCTGCGCCGCCGCCTCCTGCACGCCCTGCTGCAGTCCCTCCTGGACCGCCTCGACAGCCGCGTCGAGCGAGAGCCCGGCGCGCTGGTGCTGCTCCGGCGCCCAGCGCACCTCGCCGTGCACGACTCCGTCGGCGGCGAGGTCGAGCACGAACTCGCGGGCCACGCACTCGAGCGCCGGCGCGGTCTGCATCACGGCGACCGTCGTCTCGAAGGTGGCGATGTAGTCGGTGAGGGAGCCGGAGTCGGCCGTGGCGCGGAACCACTCGGCGAGGGCATGCGGCTCCTCGGCCGGGAGCGGCACGCCCGTCTCGCGGGCGATCTCGAGGACCGTCCCGGGCCGCAGCCCTCCGTCGAGGTGGTCGTGCAGCGACACCTTGGGGAGCTCGTCGATGAGGACGCCCTCGCCCGGAAGGAGGTACTCCTCGGTCTGATCGGTCACGGTGCTCCTCGCGGGTCGGCGGTGGTTCGCCGACCACCCTAGAGGGTCGGCGGGAGCGGCTCGCCGGGCGGCGCCTCCTCCGTGCTGGGCGGCGCGGGGCTAGGAGACGCGCTCCGCCACGAGGGGGCCGCCGTCGAGCACCTCGTCGCCGTCGTCGCCGATCCGGAAGGCACCGTCGAGCGCCTCGAGCGCCCGGGCGAAGCGCTCCGGCTCGTCTGCCGAGAGGGTGATCAGGGGCTGGCCCGCGCGGACTCGGTCGCCCGGCTTCGCGTGCAGGTCGATCCCCGCCGCGTGCTGCACCGCGTCGGACTGGCGCGCGCGTCCGGCGCCCAGGCGCCAGGCGGCGATGCCGAACGGCAGCGCCTGCTGCTCCACCAGGACGCCGTCGCGCTCGGCGACCACGACGTGGGTCTCGCGGGCCTCGGGGAGCGCCGCATCCGGATCCCCTCCCTGAGCGCGGATGACCGCGCGCCAGGTGTCCATCGCCGCGCCGCCGTCGAGGGCGCGCTCGACGTCCGCGTCCGGCTGCCCGGCGAGAGCCAGCATCTCGCGGGCCAGGGCCAGCGTCAGCTCCCGGACGTCCGAGGGGCCGCCGCCGGCGAGCACCTCGACCGACTCCCGCACCTCGTTCGCGTTGCCGATGGCCAGACCGAGCGGCACGTTCATGTTGGTCAGCAGCGCGGTGGTCCGCACCCCCGCGTCGTTGCCGAGGTCGACCATCGCCCGCGCCAGCTCCCGCGAGCGCTCGATGTCGACCATGAACGCGCCGGAGCCGAACTTCACGTCGAGCACCAGGGCGTCGGTCCCCTCGGCGATCTTCTTCGACATGATCGAGGACGCGATCAGCGGGATCGCCTCGACGGTCCCGGTGATGTCCCGGAGCGCGTAGAGCTTCTTGTCGGCGGGGGCCAGACCCGAGCCCGCGGCGCAGATCACGCCGCCGACCGTCCGCAGCTGCTCCAGCATCTCCTCGTTGCCGAGGTCGGCCCGCCAGCCCGGGATCGACTCCAGCTTGTCGAGCGTTCCGCCCGTGTGGCCGAGCCCGCGTCCCGAGAGCTGGGGCACCGCCACGCCGAAGGAGGCGACCAGCGGCATCAGCGGCAGCGTGAGCTTGTCGCCGACCCCGCCCGTGGAGTGCTTGTCGACCGTGCGCTTGCCGAGTCCGTCGAAGCGCATGCGCTCGCCGCTGGCGATCATCGCCAGGGTGAGGTCGCGGATCTCGTCGCGCTCCATCCCGTTCAGCAGGACCGCCATCGCGAAGGCCGCCATCTGCTCGTCGGCGACGTAGCCGCGGGTGTAGGCGTCGATCAGCCAGTCGATCTGCGCGGTCGAGAGCGTGCCGCGGTCGCGCTTGGTGCGGATGATGTCGACGGCGTCGAAGTCCTCGACGGGGGTGGTGCGGGTCATGCGGAGTCCTCGGTTCGGGAGTGGGAGCGGTGACGGCGGCGCTAGGAGGCGGCGTAGGCCTCGAGCGTGCGCGGGCCGAAGGCGTCGGGGATGACCTCGTCGATCGTCTTCACGCCCGACACGGTCTGGAGGAGCATGCCCTCGGCCGAGTGCTCGAAGAGCAGCTGGCGGCAGCGCCCGCAGGGCATCAGGACGCCGCCCTTCCCGTCGACGCAGGTGAAGGCGACGAGCCGGCCGCCGCCCGTCATGTGCAGCGAGGACACCAGCGCGCACTCGGCGCAGAGCGTGAGCCCGTAGGAGGCGTTCTCGACGTTGCAGCCCGAGATCGTCCGGCCGTCGTCCACGAGCGCGGCGACCCCGACGGGGAACTTCGAGTACGGGACGTAGGCGTGGCTCATGGCCTCCAGGGCGGCCTCGCGCAGCGCCTCCCAGTCGATGTCGGTCACGACGGCTCCTCTCAGGACTTCAGGTACGGCTTGCCGGCGGCGGCCGGTCCGCGGGACTGGCCGACGAGACCGGCCACCGCGAAGATCGTCACGACGTACGGCAGCATCAGCATGAACTCGCTGGGCACGGGCGAGCCGATGACGCCGAGCACGTTCTGCAGGTTGGTCGCGAAGCCGAACAGCAGCGACGCGAGCGTCGCCTTGATCGGGTCCCAGCGGCCGAAGATGACGGCGGCCAGGGCGATGAAGCCCGCACCCGCGGTCATCTCCTTGCCGAACGCGCCGACCGCGTCGAGCGTGTAGTACGCGCCGCCGACTCCGGCGATCGCCCCGGCGAGGGAGACGTTCCAGAAGCGCGTGCGGGCGACATCGATGCCCACCGTGTCCGCGGCCTGCGGGTGCTCGCCGACGGCGCGCAGGCGGAGGCCCCACTTGGTCTTGAACAGGCCCCACCACACCGCGAAGATCGCGAAGTACATCAGGTAGACGATCACCGTCTGGTTGAACAGGACGGCGCCCACGATCGGCACCTGGCTGAGCACCGGGATCGGGAGGCGGTCGAACTTCACCGGCGAGTTGAACGTCGACGCGTCGGCGGAGAGGACCTGGGAGTAGAGGAAGCTCGTCAGGCCGGTCACCAGCACGTTCAGCACGACTCCGACGATCACCTGGTCGACCAGGTACTTGATCGCGAAGGCGGCCAGCACGAACGACACCAGGACGCTCGCGACCATCGCCGCGAGCAGGCCGAGCACCGGCTGGCGGGTGAGGGAGCCGACCATCGCCGCGGTGAAGGCGCCGGCGAGCAGCTGACCCTCGATCGCGACGTTGACGACTCCGACCCGCTCCGAGATGACGCCGCCGAGCGAGCCGAAGATCAGCGGAGTGGCGAGCCCGACGGTCCCGAGCAGCAGCCCCGAGACGGGCAGGGCGGCACCGGCCGACGCCCAGACGAGGAACCCGATCAGGAAGACCAGGGCGAAGACCGCCGAGAGCCAGAGCGGGATCCGGCGGCCGGCGCGGGTGAGCGCGGCCGACGCGACTGCCAGGGCGACCAGGAGGATCGCGACGACCACGCCCGTCCCCCGCGTCGGGAACGGGATGTCCGGCAGCGCGAAGAAGTCGGTCCCCGCGGCGAGGCGGAACGAGCTCGTCCCGTCGCGGCCGAGGGCCACGAAGAGGACGACGGCGAGCAGCGCGAAGACGCCGAACGCGATCGGCGCCTTCCAGCTGCGGATCACGACGCGGTCGGGGGCGGTGGCGACGGCGGTGCTCATGCGGACACCTCCGAGGTGCGGCGGGTGCGGCGCTTCGGGGCTGCCCCGGGCGTCGGGAGGCGGAAGATCGCGCGCACCAGCGGCGGTGCGGCGATGAAGAGGACGATCAGCGACTGGACGACGAGGACCACGTCGATCGGCACGCCCTCGGCGGCCTGCATCGAGTAGCCGCCCGCCTTGAAGGCGCCGAAGAGGATGCCGGCGAAGAACACGCCCCAGGGTCGGGAGCGGCCCAGCAGCGCGACCGTGATCGCGTCGAAGCCGATGCCCGCGTCGATCCCGGAGGTGAATCCGGTCGTGACCGTCCCCATCACCTGGGCGCTGCCGGCGAGGCCGAGCAGGCCGCCGGAGAGGAGCATCGCGTACACGTAGCTGTTCTTCACGTCGATGCCCGCGACCCGGGCCGCGTGAGGGTTCTCCCCCACCGCGCGGAACTTGAAGCCGATCGTCGAGCGGTTCAGGAGCCACCAGACGAACACGGTCGCGAGGACCGCGAAGACGAAGCCGAGCGTGAGCGAGTAGCCGGGGCCGAGGAGCGCCGGGAAGACCGCGGTCTCCTTCATCCCGGGCGACTTCGGGTTGTTCGAGCCGGGCGCCTGCAGCGCGCCGGGCGTCCGCAGGAGGTAGGAGATCAGGTAGAACGCGACGTAGTTGAGCATGATCGTGAGGATCACCTCGTGCGCGCCGGTGCGGGCCTTGAGCAGTCCCACGAGTCCGCCCCAGAGCGCGCCGCCCAGGATGCCGGCGGCGAGCGCGACGATCAGGTGCACGCCCCATGGGAGGTCGAAGGAGAAGCCGACCCAGCCCGCGCAGGCGGCGGCGATCAGCATCTGGCCGCGGCCGCCGATGTTGAACAGGCCGACGCGGAAGGCCAGCGCCACTCCGAGGCCGCCGGCGATCAGCGGGGTCGCGAAGGCCAGGGTGTCCGTCAGTGGCTTGATGCCGTTGGCGAAGCCCTCGCGGCGGAAGTTGTAGACCGAGCCCTGGAAGAGCGAGGAGTAGGCACCGGAGACGGACTGCCAGATCGCCTGCAGGGTGTCGAGCGGCCGGGCGAAGAAGTAGCCCGACGCCGCCTGGACGTCCTTGTCGGTCGCGGCGATCAGCACGCCGCCCGCGATGAGGGAGAGCAGCACGGCGAGCACCGACATCAGCGCGGTGCCGGAGAGGATCTCGCGCAGGACGCGGGAGGCGCCGCTCTCGAGCGGGCCGGTGCGCACCTCCTGATCCGGCTTCTGGCCGGGCTCGAGCCCGGACGCCTTCTCGGTCTCCGCGTCGGGATCGACCGCGGGCAGTTGCGCGTCGCTCACGCCGCCGCTCCCTTCTCGGCGGGCGTCTGCCCGGCCATCATGAGCCCCAGGACCTCGCGGGGCGTGTCGGCGGGGACGATGCCGATGATCCCGCCCTTGTACATGACCGCGATGCGGTCGGCGAGCGCCGCGACCTCGTCGAGCTCGGTCGACACCACGATCACGGGGACCCCGGTGTCGCGCGTCTCGACGATGCGCTTGTGGACGAACTCGATGGAGCCGACGTCGATGCCGCGAGTGGGCTGCGCCGCGATGAACAGCCGCAGCTCCCGGCTGAGCTCGCGCGCGAGCACCACCTTCTGCTGGTTGCCTCCGGAGAGGCGGCCGACGTGGGTGCCGATCCCCTGGGCGCGCACGTCGAACTCGCGCACCCGCTCCTCGGCGAAGCGCTCGAGCTCCTTGAGCCGCAGGCCCAGTCCCTTCACGAACGGACCGCGGTCGCTGCGGTCGAGCATGAGGTTCTCGGCGATCGTGAACTCGGCGACCAGACCGTCCTCGGTGCGGTCCTCGGGGACGAAGCCGACCCCCGACTCGAGGACGCGGCGCACGGACAGCCCGTCGAGGCGGCGCCCGTCCAGGGTCACCGAGCCCTCGACCCGCTCCTGCAGGCCCATGATCGCCTCGGTGAGCTCCGTCTGGCCGTTGCCCTGCACGCCCGCGATCGCGAGGATCTCGCCGCGGCGGACCTCGAAGGAGACGTCGTCGACGACGGCCTGACCGTTGGCGTCGCGCACGGTGAGGTTCGAGACGACGAGGGCCTCGTCGCCCGGCACCGCCTGCTCCTTCTGCACCGTCAGCTCGACGGCGCGGCCCACCATCAGCGAGGCGAGCTCGGCGTTGCTCGCCGTCGGCGACGCCTCCCCCACGACTCTGCCGAGGCGGATGACCGTGATGCGGTCTCCGACCTCGCGCACCTCGCGGAGCTTGTGCGTGATGAAGACGATGGCGGTCCCGGCCGCACGCAGCTGGCGCATGATCGCGATCAGCTCGTCGGTCTCCTGCGGGGTCAGCACCGCGGTCGGCTCGTCGAACACGAGCACCCGGGCGTCGCGCGAGAGCGCCTTGATGATCTCGACCCGCTGCTGCACGCCGACGGGGAGGTCCTCGACCAGGGCGTCGGGATCCACGTCGAAGCCGAAGCGGTCCGAGATCTCGCGCACCCGGGCGCGCGCGGCGGAGAGGTCCAGGCGCCCGCCGGCCTTCGTCTCCTCGTGGCCCAGCATGACGTTCTCGGCGACGGTGAACACGGGGACGAGCATGAAGTGCTGGTGGACCATCCCGATGCCCGCCTTCATGGCGTCACCCGGACCGGAGAAGTGCTGGACCGCGTCGTCCAGCAGGATCTCCCCCTCCTCGGCCTGGTACAGGCCGTAGAGCACGTTCATGAGCGTCGACTTGCCCGCGCCGTTCTCGCCGAGGAGGCAGTGGATCTCACCTGGTTCGACGGTGAGATCGATGTGGTCGTTGGCCACGAGCGCGCCGAAGCGCTTCGTGATGCCACGCAGTTCGAGCTTCATGGGACCAATCTAACTTTCGGTTCGCGCCACGATGCGCCGTCGGCCGGGATCGAGGGACGCAGCGGAGCCGATCGGCCCGCCGGACCGACGAAGAGGCCGGCGGGCCCGAGGTGTGCTCGGGCCCGCCGGCCTCTTCGAGGAAGCGGCTAGGACGCCGCGGGAGCGGACGGGGAGGTGACGGTGATGGAGCCGTCGATGATGCCCGCCTTGATGGTGTCGAGCTCGCCCTGCAGGTCGCCCGAGACCTTCGACTCGAAGTCGTGGAACGGCGCGATGCCGACTCCGTCGTTCTCGAGGGTGCCCACGAAGGGAGTGGGGTCGAAGTCGTCGGCTCCGGCGGAGCTGGTGACGTCGGTCGTGCCGGCCTCGATGCCCTTGAGGATCGAGGTCAGGTACAGGTCGGCGCCGTCGGGGTAGGTCTCGTACAGGTCCGCGTCCACGCCGACCATCGCGATGTCCTTGCCGGAGTCGCGGATCGCCTCGATCGCCGACTGGAAGATCGGACCGCCGACGGGGAGGATGACGTCCGCGTTCTGGTCGATCAGCGACTGCGCGGCCGACTTGGCCTCGACGCCCGCCGCGAAGCCGCCGGTGAAGGAGCCGGTCTGCGCGTCGACGTCCCAGCCGACGACCTTGACGTCCTTCCCCTTCTGCTCGTTGTAGTACTTCACGCCGTCGGCGTAGCCGTCCATGAAGATCGTGACGGTCGGGAACTGCTGGCCGCCGTAGGTGCCGACGACGCCGGTCTTGGAGTACGACGCGGCCGCGTAGCCGGCGAGGAACGCCGCCTGCGAGGTGTCGAAGGTGATCGGCTTGACGTTCGGCAGGTCGATCGACGCGTCGTCGATGATCGCGAAGTCGATGTCCGTGTTCGCCTCGGCCGCGGCCGACGTGGCCTCGGCCAGCGCGAAGCCGACGGTGATGATCAGGTTGCAGCCCTGGTCGACGAGGCTGGTCAGGTTCGGGGCGTAGTCCGTCTCGGACTCCGAGGTGACGGTCTTCGGCGTGACGCCGAGGTCCTCCGAGGCCTTCACGAGGCCGTTGTAGCCGAGCTCGTTGAACGACTTGTCGTCGAACCCGCCCGCGTCGGAGACCATGCAGGGCAGGAAGTCGCCACCGGCGGCGGCGCTGGAGCCGCTCTCCTCGGGGGCGGAGGCGCAACCGGCGAGAAGCGCGGTGACGCCGAGGGCGGCGAGACCGCCGAACGCGGCCTTACGCGAGGTGATAGTCAAGATGTCGTCCTCCAGGAATGCGGCCCCGCGCGACGAGCGCAGCAGGGCGTCGATTCCCACACGTTACCCAATGTGACAAGCCGCTCAGCCGCCCGGACGGTGGTGGTCAGGAAGAGTTACACAGTGTTGATCTTCGCGACATCGGAGCGTGTCGCGGGGCGGTCGGCTGTGCTCGATTCCGAGCCGCGGAGCGGCTCGGCGCGGTCGGCTGGGCTCGATTCCGAGCCGCGGAGCGGCTCGGCGCGGTCGGCTTCGCGACGGGTGCGTTCCGCAGAGCGGGTCGCGTCGGGCTGGCCTGAATCGCTTGGTACGCGATTGCGGCTCGCGGCCCTCTCCCCTGCTGCCGGACGTCGAGAGTGCTCGGGGGAGCTCCGCGCTGCGCGCGGTCGGGCACGGACGGGTGCTTCCACAGTGGTCGAGTTGCCGCGCGAGCGGAGACCCGCCCGCCAGCACCGAGCGGGACGGCCGAGGCCCTCATCGAGGGTGGTCGAGTCGCCGCGCGAACGGCGTATCGGGACCGCCGCACGCGCATGAGGCGAGGGGCGGAACGGCGAAGCGCGGCGCCTCCGAGGGGAGGGCCGCGCTTCGACGGGTGGGACGGAGGGCTAGAGGACGTCGGTGCGGCCGGAGAGGCGCAGGGCGTCGACGACGCCCTTGACCTTCTGGGCGTTCTCGGTCGTGGTCACCAGGAGCGCGTCGGGGGTGTCCACGACGACGATGTCCTTCACTCCGATGAGGGCGATGGTGCGGTTGCCGCCGCTGACGACGATGCCCGTCGCGGAGTCGGCCAGAACACGCGCGTCCTCGCCGAGGATGGCGAGGTCAGAGCGGAGTCCGCTCGAGTGCAGCTTCGCGATCGAGGCGAAGTCGCCCACGTCGTCCCAGGAGAAGTGGCCGGGCACGACGGCCAGCTTGCCCGCGGCCGCGGCCGGCTCGGCGACGGAGTAGTCGATCGCGATCTTCTCCAGGCCCGGCCAGATGCGGTCGACGACCGCGCCGCGCTCCGGGGTGTCCCACGCGGCGGCGAGCTCGAGCAGTCCGGCGAGCAGCTTCGGCTTGGCGCGGCCGAGCTCCTCGAGGAGGCGGTCGGCGCGGGCGATGAACATGCCCGCGTTCCAGAGGTACTGACCACTGGAGAGATAGGCGCGCGCGGTGTCGGCGTCGGGCTTCTCGACGAAGGAGTCGACGGCGAGCGTGTGCGTCGCCCCGTCGATCCCGAGGTGCTTCCCCGTGCGGATGTAGCCGAAGCCCACGGCAGGCTCGGTCGGCGTGATGCCGATGGTCGCGATGTAGCCCGCGTCCGCCGCGACGACAGCCTCGGCGACCGCGTCGTGGAACAGCTGCTGACCGCTGATGACGTGGTCGGCGGCGAACGAGCCGATGATCACGCCCGGCTGGCGGCGCTCGAGGATGGCGGCGGCCAGGCCGATCGCGGCGGACGAGTCGCGCGGCTCGCTCTCGAGGACGACGTTGAGGTCCTCGAGGCTCTCGAGCTGCTCCTCGACGGCGGCGCGGTGCGCGCGCCCGGTCACGACCATGATCCGGTCGGCGCCCGAGATGGGCGCGAGGCGGTCCCAGGTGTCGCGGAGGAGGGTCTGTCCCGATCCCGTCAGATCGTGCAGGAACTTCGGGGCGTCGGCCCGGGAGAGCGGCCACAGCCTCGAGCCGATCCCGCCGGCGGGGATCACGCTGTAGAAGCGGTCGAGCGGGGCGCGGCCATCGGTCTCAGGTGATGTCATGTCCGCAGGATACAAGGGAGCCCGAGCGCGACCGTCCGTTCACCCGAGCGCGCGCCGCCGTTCATCCCGCCGCCGTAGCGTCCGGGGCGTGAGAGTCGCGGTCGTCACCGAGAGCTTCCTGCCGTCCTTGAACGGCGTGACCACGAGCGTCCTGCGGGTGCTCGACGAGTTCGCGGAGCGCGGGATCGAGGCGCTCGTCGTCTGCCCGGCCGCGGGGGCGCCGGGCCACTACGCGGGCCACCGCGTCGTGGAGCACCCGGCGATCGCGTACCGCGACTTCCCGGTCGGGATCCCCACGCTCGCCCTCACCCGGGAGCTGGCCGACTTCGAGCCCGACGTTGTGCACGTCGCCTCGCCCTTCCTCCTCGGCGCCCGCGCCATCGCCTCGGCCGGCCGGCTCGGGGTGCCGAGTGTCGCGATCTACCAGACGGACGTCGCGCGATTCGCGGCCCGCTACGGCATCCGCGGCGCCCGCGCCCTCGCCTGGCGGGTGATCCGCCAGATCCACGCCGGGGCGGACCTGACCCTCGCCCCCTCCACGAGCGCCCTCGACGACCTCGCCGCCGCCGGCATCGAGCGCACCGCGCTGTGGGGCCGCGGCGTGCAGAGCGAGCGCTTCCACCCGCGCCGCCGCTCCTCCCCCTACGCGCAGGCCGTCCGCGCCGGACTCGGCGCCGACGACGCGCTCGTCGGCTACATCGGGCGCCTCTCCCCCGAGAAGAGGGTGGAGCGGATGGCGGCACTCGCCTCCCTCCCGCACGCGGAGCTGGTCGTGGGCGGCTACGGCCCCTCCTCCGCCCGGGTCGCCGCCGCCCTCGGCCCGGCGGCGCGGATGCTCGGCCGGCTCGACGGCGACCGGCTGCCGGCGGTCTTCGCCGCGCTCGACGTCTTCGTGCACACCGGCACGGAGGAGACGTTCGGCCAGACGGTCCAGGAGGCGCAGGCGTCCGGCACCGCGGTGGTCGCGCCGCACGCGGGCGGCCCCACCGACCTCATCGAGCACGGCGTGGACGGCCTGCTCTACGCGCCCGAGAGCGACTCCGACCTCCGCCGGCAGGTGGAGCGCCTGGTCCGAGATCCCGCACTGCGCGCCCGGCTCGGCGAGGCGGGCCGCCGCCGCGTGCTCCACCGCACCTGGAGCGCACTCACCGACGAGCTCCTCGCGCACTACGCGACCGCGGGGGCACCCGCCCTCGCCCTGCCCCGCAGCTAAGGCTCGCCTAAGCCGCGCCCGCCTGCGAGCGCGCTTAGAATCGGAGGGCGAGTTTCTCGTCGCTCCCCGCCCCGTCCCCGTCCACGCGACGTGGGAACAGGTCAGGCCGTCGGAGCACAACCAGGGAGGGTTGTTCGTGTCAGTTCAAGCTGCTCAAACCCTCGCACCCCGGAAGCAGGGGAAGATCCGGCGTCCGGCCGGCACCCTGTACCGCGGTCGCGAAGGCATGTGGTCGTGGGTGCTCCACCGGATCACCGGTGTCGCCATCTTCTTCTTCCTCCTCGTCCACGTCCTCGACTCCGCTCTCATCGCCGTGAGCCCCGAGGCGTACAACGCGGTCATCGGGACGTACAAGAACCCGATCATGGGACTCGGCGAGACCGGGCTCGTGGGCGCCATCGCGTTCCACGCGCTGAACGGCCTGCGGATCATCCTGGTCGACTTCTGGAGCTGGGCGACCCGCAATCAGCGCGTCCTCTTCTGGGTCGTCATGGGCCTCTGGGTCGTGCTGATGCTCGGCTTCGCGCCGCGCCACCTGATCAACGTCTTCAGCGAGGGGGGTGCGCATTGAGCACCGTCGCCGCACCGCGGACCCCGCACACCCCGACCCGCTCCTCCGGCACCAACTGGGAGAAGTGGGGCTGGATCTACATGCGCGCCTCCGGCGTCGTGCTGATCGTCCTGATCTTCGGGCACCTCATCTACAACCTGCTGCTGGGCGACGGCATCAAGGCCATCGACTTCGGCTTCGTCGGCGGCAAGCTGGCGAACCCGTTCTGGCAGTGGTGGGACGTCCTCATGCTGTGGCTCGCGCTGATCCACGGCGGCAACGGCATGCGCACGCTGGTCAACGACTATGCGACCTCGCCTCTGCTCGCCAAGGCCTTCAAGGGCGGGATCCTCGTCGCCGTCGTCGCGCTGATCGCGCTCGGCACCTGGGTCGTCTTCGCGTTCGACCCGTGCCCCGCCGGCACCGCCGCGGACCTGCTGCCCTCCTTCTGCGCAGCGTGACCACGGTGCCGCGGATCGGAGAGGGGCCCGCGCCCCTCCCGGTCCGCGGCACCGCGTCCCGGCACCTCCCCCTCCCATCCCCGTACGACGGAGCACCCACCCCGTGAGCACACCAGGCCACACCCACACCGGCGCCGACCAGAGCGCCTTCGCGCAGACCGTCGGACCCGACGGCGTCCACTACCACCAGTTCGACGTCGTCATCGTCGGCGCCGGCGGTGCCGGGATGCGCGCGGCCATCGAGGCCGGCCCCAAGGCGAGGACGGCCGTGATCTCGAAGCTGTACCCGACCCGCTCCCACACCGGAGCGGCGCAGGGCGGCATGGCCGCCGCCCTCGCGAACGTCGAGGAGGACAGCTGGGAGTGGCACACCTTCGACACCGTCAAGGGCGGCGACTACCTCGTCGACCAGGACGCGGCCGAGATCCTCGCGAAGGAGGCCATCGACGCGGTCATCGACCTCGAGAACATGGGCCTGCCCTTCAACCGCACCGAGGAGGGCAAGATCGACCAGCGCCGCTTCGGCGGCCACACCCGCGACCACGGCAAGGCGCCCGTCCGCCGGGCCTGCTACGCGGCCGACCGCACCGGCCACATGATCCTGCAGACGCTGTTCCAGAACTGCGTCCGGCTCGGCATCAACTTCTACAACGAGTTCTACGTCCTCGACCTGGTGATGACCGAGGTCGACGGAGTGGCCAAGCCCTCCGGCGTCGTCGCCTACGAGCTGGCCACGGGCGAGCTGCACGTCTTCCAGGCGAAGGCGATCATCTTCGCGACCGGCGGCTTCGGCAAGATCTACAAGACCACCTCCAACGCGCACACCCTCACCGGCGACGGCGTCGGCATCATCTGGCGCAAGGGCCTCCCCCTGGAGGACATGGAGTTCTTCCAGTTCCACCCGACCGGCCTCGCCGGCCTCGGCATCCTCCTCACCGAGGGAGCGCGAGGAGAGGGTGCGATCCTCCGCAACGCCTCGGGCGAGCGCTTCATGGAACGCTACGCCCCCACCATCAAGGACCTCGCGCCGCGCGACATCGTCGCCCGCTGCATGGTCCAGGAGGTGGCGGAGGGCCGCGGCGCCGGACCGCACAAGGACTACGTGCTGCTGGACTGCACCCACCTGGGCGCCGAGGTCCTCGAGACCAAGCTCCCCGACATCACCGAGTTCGCCCGCACCTACCTGGGCGTCGACCCCGTCGTCGAGCCGGTCCCCGTCATGCCGACCGCGCACTACGCGATGGGCGGCATCCCGACCAACGTCAAGGCCGAGGTGCTCTCGGACAACACGACCGTCGTCCCGGGCCTCTACGCCGCCGGCGAGTGCGCGTGCGTCTCGGTGCACGGCTCCAACCGCCTCGGCACCAACTCCCTCCTCGACATCAACGTCTTCGGCAAGCGCAGCGGCAACAACGCCGCCGACTACGCCAAGACGGTCGACTTCACCCCCCTGCCCGCCGACCCGGCCGGCGCGATCCGCGACATGCTCGCCTCGCTCCGCTCCGCGACCGGCACCGAGCGGATCGCGTCGATCCGCAAGGAGCTGCAGGACGAGATGGACAAGAACGCCCAGGTGTTCCGCACCGACGAGTCCCTCGAGGCCGTCACCGGGACCATCCAGCGCCTGCGCGACCGGTTCCGCAACATCTCGGTGCAGGACAAGGGCAAGCGCTTCAACACCGACCTCCTCGAGGCCGTCGAGCTGGGCTTCCTGCTCGACCTCGCCGAGGTCGTCGTCTACTCGGCGCGCAACCGCAAGGAGAGCCGCGGCGGCCACATGCGCGACGACTTCCCGAAGCGCGACGACGAGAACTACATGCAGCACACGATGGCGTACCTCTCCGGTGACGCCCACTCCTCCGACGCCGGTGACCACATCCGGCTCGACTGGAAGCCCGTCGTGATCACCCGGTACCAGCCGATGGAGAGGAAGTACTAGCCATGTCGACCGCTACCCTCGAGCAGCCGCCCGCCGCCCCCGCGGCCCCGGAGGCGTTCACCGTCACGTTCATCATCCGCCGCTTCGACCCCGAGGTGGACGCCGAGCCGCGCTGGCAGGACTTCGACGTCGAGATGTACTCGACCGACCGCGTCCTCGACGCCCTGCACCGCATCAAGTGGGACCAGGACGGATCGCTGACCTTCCGCCGCTCGTGCGCGCACGGCATCTGCGGATCCGATGCGATGCGGATCAACGGCCGCAACCGCCTGGCCTGCAAGACGCTGATCAAGGATCTCGACATCTCGCAGCCGATCTACATCGAGGCGATCAAGGGACTGCCCCTCGAGAAGGACCTCGTCGTCGACATGGAGCCGTTCTTCGCCTCCTACCGCGAGGTGCAGCCGTTCCTGGTCGCCAACACCCCGGCGCCCAAGGGCAAGGAGCGCGTGCAGTCGGTCGCCGACCGCGCCCGCTTCGACGACACCACGAAGTGCATCCTCTGCGCCGCGTGCACGTCGTCCTGCCCCGTGTTCTGGACCGACGGGCAGTACTTCGGCCCCGCGGCGATCGTGAACGCCCACCGCTTCATCTTCGACTCGCGCGACGACGCCGGTGGAGCGCGCCTGGACATCCTCAACGACAAGGAGGGCGTGTGGCGCTGCCGCACGACCTTCAACTGCACGGAGGCGTGCCCGCGCGGCATCCAGATCACGCAGGCGATCGCCGAGGTGAAGCAGGCCGTCATCCGCGGCCGCGCCTGATCCTCCCCCTCGCGAACGCGTCCGGCCCGCCGGGATCCTCGGATCCCGCGGGCCGGACGCGTTCCTGCGTGCAGGCGGGCGCGTGCACGGGAGCGCCGCGAGGCCTCAGTACGCTGGAGGAATGACCGAGGCGGCCGACACTCCCCGCGGGATCCCGGGCCTGTTCGAGCGGGTCATGCGGACGCGGCCGGTGCGGGTGATGCTCCACTACTCCGAGACCGGCGGGCCCCTCTTCGCCTCCGGACTCGCCTTCCAGGCCCTGTTCGCGGTCTTCGCGGCGCTCTTCGTCTTCTTCGCCGTCTTCGGCTTCTGGGTGCGCGACGACTCGGTGCTGCGCGACTCCCTCCTCGACCTGGTGACCCGCTCCGTCCCCGGCCTGATCGGCGGGAAGAACGCCCTCGTGTCGGTCGACGACCTGCTCGACTCGTCGATCCTCGGCTGGACGGGTGCGATCGCGGCCGCCGGCCTGCTCTGGACGGCGCTCAACTTCCTGGGGAGCCTGCGCCAGGCGGTCCGGCTGCTCTTCTCGCTCCCCGGACCCACGACCCTCTTCGTCCTGCTCAAGCTCAAGGACGCGGGGCTCGCCCTGGTCTTCGGGGCGGTGCTGCTGGTCTCGGCCGGTCTCTCCGTGTTCTCGACCTCGCTGGTGGACGTGGCGTTCGGCTTCCTCGGGATCGGCAGCGAGTCGATGCCGGCCCGTCTCGCCGGCAGCGCGGTAGGCCTGCTGATCATGCTCGCCCTGGACACGGGCACGCTCGCCGGCTCCTTCCGCATCCTCTCGGGCATCTCGATCCCCTGGAAGAACCTCTGGGCGGGCTCGCTGCTCGGCGGGATCGCTCTCGGCGCGCTCAAGGTCCTCGGGACGCAGCTGCTGGGCGGCGCCTCCCGCAATCCGCTGCTCGCCTCGTTCGCGGTCCTCATCGGTCTGCTGATCTGGTTCAACCTCGTCTGCCAGGTGATCCTGATCGCCGCGTCGTGGATCTCCGTCGGGATGAGCGACGCCGGGATCTCGGCGCGCAAGCTCACGCCGGAGGAGCGCGAGAAGGAGCGGGAGGAGCAGCTGCGCACCGCCCGCCGCACCCTCGCCGAGGCCGAGCGCGAGCGGCTTCGCGCCGCGCTGCCGGAGGCGTCCCTCCTCAAACGACGGCGCCTGGAGCGCCAGCTCGCGCAGCTCGAGGAGGAGCTCGAGCAGCTCGCCGCCTGACCCGGCGGACTACTTCGCGTCCCTCCCGGCGTCGCCGCGCCCGATTCCGCCTGCCGAGTCCGTCCGTTTCTGTTGACTTCCCTCCCGAACGGGTCTAAAAAGAGGTAAACGCAGATCCAAGGTCGGAAACGACACCGCGGATCCGGCGCACCACCCACGGCGAGACGACGGAGTCCACATGTACGCACCGGAGCGGCACCAGGCGATCCTGGACCGCGCCCGCACCGACGGGCGCGTCGAGGTCCGCGACCTCGCCCTCTCCCTCGCCGTGACGCCGGAGACGATCCGCCGCGATCTCACCAGCCTCGAGAAGCGGGGCCTGCTGCGCCGTGCGCACGGCGGCGCCATCCCCGTCGAGCGGCTGGGCATCGAGCCCGAGGTCGCCGCCCGCGAGGGACACCTCGCCGGCGAGAAGGACCGCATCGCCACCGCGGCCCTCGCCGAGGTGCCCGACGGCGGCTCGATCGCCATCGACGCCGGCACCACCACGGTGCGGCTGGCGGAGCTGCTCCCCCTGGACCGCCGGCTGACGGTCGTCACCCACTCCCTCCCCGTCGCGATGGCGCTCGTCGGCCGGCCCAACATCGACCTCCACCTCATCGGCGGGCACCTGCGCGGAGTCACGCAGGCCGCCGTCGGGCCGTGGGCCGCCCAGGCCCTCTCCACGGTCTCGGTGGACGTCGCCTTCATCGGCACGAACGGCCTCAGCCTCGAGCGCGGGCTCACCACCCCCGATCTCGACGAGGCCGTCGTCAAGTCCGCGATCATCGCCTCCGCGCGCCGGGTCGTGGTCCTCGCCGACCACTCGAAGTTCGGCCGGCAGGACTTCGGGCACGTCGCTCCGCTGTCCGCGGTCGACACCGTCATCACCGACGCCGATGTCGACGACGAGCTCGCCGACGACATCGAGTCGGCCGGCCCGGAGGTCGTCCGCGCATGATCGTCACCGTCACCGCCAACCCGAGCATCGACGTCACCCTCTCCACGAGCGGCTTCGCCGTCGGCGAGGTCAACCGCGCGCACGACGTGCGGCGCGACCCGGCCGGCAAGGGCGTCAACGTCGCCCGTGCCCTCGCGCGCAACGGCGTCGAGGCGACCGCGGTCTACCCGGCCGACGCCTCCACCGGCGTCGACCTGTCCACGATGCTCCGGGCCGCCGGAGTCCGCTCGGCCAGTGCGGCGATCGCTCACCCGATCCGCACCAACATCACCGTGGTCGACGACCGGACGGGCCGCACCACCAAGATCAACGAGCCCGGCCCCGCCGTCACGGAGGAGGAGGCTCACGCCCTCTCCGCGCTGATCGGCGAGCACGTCTCGGCCTCGCCCCGCTGGCTCGTCGCCTGCGGCAGCGTCCCCCCGGGACTGGGAGCGGACTTCTACCCCGCTCTCGGCCGCCTCGCCCTGCACTTCGGCGTCCCCCTCGCCGTCGACACCTCGGGAGCCCCCCTGACCGCGATCATCGCGGCCGGCACCGCCACCCTGGTGAAGCCCAACCTCGAGGAGCTCGAGGAGCTCCTCGGCCGCTCCCTGACGACGGTCGGAGACGTCGTCGCCGGAGCCCGTGAACTCCTGCAGCTGCCCGACGCGCGAGCGCTCGTCAGCCTCGGAGAGCACGGCGCCCTCCTCGTCACGGCGCACGCGTCGTGGTGGGCGGGCGCCCCCGCCGTCGTGCCCCTCAGCACCGTCGGCGCCGGCGACAGCACGCTCGCCGGCTACCTCTCGGCCGTCGACGCCACGGAGGCGGAGCGCCTCGCGACAGCAGTCGCGTGGGGTACCGCCGCCGTCCAGCTCCCGGGCAGCGAAGCCCCGGGTCCCGACTCCCTCCGCCTCGACGACGTCTCCGTCGTCGAGAACCCCGACCCCACCCTCCCGATTGGAGAATTGAGCGCATGACTGCTCTCACCGAGGCGTCGACGGTCATCGTCGACCTCACCGCCGCCACGAAGGACGAGGCCACCGCGCAGCTCGCGAAGACGCTCGCCGACGCCGGCCGCGTCACCGACCTCGACGGCTTCCTCGCCGACGTCCGCGACCGCGAGTCGCAGATGGCGACCGGCATGCCCGGCGGAATCGGGATCCCCCACGCCCGCTCCTCCCACGTCGTCTCGCCCAGCGTGGCGGTCGGCATCGCGAAGCAGGGCGTCGACTTCGGCGCCCCCGACGGCCCGGCCGACCTGATCTTCCTGATCGCGGCTCCGGACGGCGCCGACCAGGCGCACCTCAAGATCCTCGCCCAGCTCGCCCGCAAGCTGATCCACGAGTCCTTCACCGGTTCCCTCCGCGCCGCCGCCAGCGGCCAGGAGGTCGCGGACATCATCGCCCGAGAGGTCGTCGTCTCATGAGGATCGTCGCCGTCACGAGCTGCATCGCCGGCATCGCGCACACCTACATGGCGGCCGAGGCCCTCGAGCAGGCCGCGAAGAAGAAGGGGTACGAGATCCAGGTCGAGACCCAGGGCGCCGCGGGGTCCGATCCCATGTCGGACCGGACCATCGCCGACGCCGACGTCGTTATCCTCGCCGCCGACCTCGAGGTCCGCGGCAAGGAGCGCTTCGCCGGGAAGCCCACCCTCGAGGTGGGCACGTCGGAGGCGCTCGCGAAGGCGGCGGACGTCATCGACCGCGCCGTCGCGAAGGTGCAGGACGCGCCCGCCGCGAGCCCCGCCTCCGGCCCGCGCTTCGTCGCCGTGACCAGCTGCATCGCGGGCATCGCCCACACCTACATGGCCGCGGAGGCGCTCGAGCAGGCCGCGAAGAAGCGCGGCTACCCGATCCACGTCGAGACCCAGGGCGCGGCCGGCTCGGACGAGATGACCGCGGCCGACATCGCCGCCGCGGACGTCGTCATCCTCGCCGCCGACCTCGAGGTCCGCGGCAAGGACCGCTTCGCCGGCAAGCCGATCCTCCAGGTGGGCGTCGCCGAGGCCCTGTCCAAGCCGGACGAGGTCCTCGACCGCGCTCTGGCCCTCCGCGGCTCCGGCTCCGCCGCGTCCGCCCCCGCCCGCTCGACTCCGGCCGCGGCCCCCGCCGCGCCGAAGAAGGTCGGCGTCGGCACGCGCATCCGCCAGAACCTGATGACCGGCGTCTCCTACATGATCCCGTTCGTCGCGGCGGGCGGTCTGCTGATCGCGCTGTCGTTCCTGTTCGGCGGCTACCGCATCGTCGACTTCACGGCCCAGCAGATCATCGACGACGGCTTCAACGTCGCGAACATCACCGACTGGGCCGGAGTGATGTTCCTCATCGGAAGCGCGACCTTCGCGTTCCTGGTGCCGGTGCTCTCGGGCTTCATCGCCTTCGGCATCGCCGACCGTCCCGGCATCGCGCCGGGCTTCCTCGGCGGCGCGGTCGCGGTCACCGTCGGCGCGGGCTTCCTGGGCGGCCTCGCCTCCGGCTTCATCGCCGGCTACGCGGCCCTCTACATCTCGCGGATCAAGCTCCCCGCGGCGTTCAAGTCGCTGATGCCCGTCGTGATCATCCCCCTGATCGCCACCTTCATCACCGGCTTCCTGATGTTCGTGGTGCTCGGAGCGCCGCTCCGCGCACTGAGCGAGGGCCTGTCGTCCTGGCTCTCGGGCCTCTCGGGCGGCAACCTGATCATCCTGGGGATCATCCTCGGCCTCATGATGGCGTTCGACATGGGCGGTCCGGTCAACAAGGTGGCCTACGCCTTCGCGACCACCGGCCTCGCCTCCGTCCCCGCCGACGGCGACCCGAACTCCGTGCAGTTCAAGGTGATGGCGATCGTCATGGCCGCCGGCATGACCCCGCCGCTGGGTCTGGCCCTGGCCACGACGCTCCGCAAGCGCCTGTTCACCGACGCCGAGCGCCAGAACGGCAAGGCCGCCTACCTGCTGGGCGCGTCCTTCATCTCGGAGGGGGCCATCCCGTTCGCCGCGGTCGACCCGCTGCGCGTGATCCCGTCCGCCATGGTCGGCTCGGCCGTCACGGGTGCGCTCGTCGCGCTCTTCGGCTCCACCCTCCGCGCCCCGCACGGCGGCGTCTGGGTCACCGGTCTCGTCGGGCAGCCGATCCTCTACCTGGTCGCCATCCTGGTGGGCATGGTCGTCACGGCCGTCTGCGTGATCATCGCGAAGAGCATCAAGCGCCCCCCGGTGGTCGCCGAGGTGCCCGAGCCCGCCACCGCGCAGGCCGTCCCCGCCTGATCCCCTCCGACCGACCGTCCTGAGCGGTCCCGCCGGCGGTCGCCTCCGCGCTCCTCCCCCTCTCCGAGGGAGTGGCGCGAGGCGGCCGCCGGCTTCCGCGTTCCGGGGTGCGAGCGCGGCCGGGCGGCCCGCTCCGCGGCTCCGAATAGACTGCTCCGGTGACTCGCAGCACCCTCCGCATCGCCTCCGTCAACGTGAACGGCGTCCGCGCCGCCTACCGCAAGGGGATGGGCGACTGGCTCGCCGCGCGCGACGTCGACGTCCTGGCCCTGCAGGAGGTCCGCGCTTCCACGGACGACCTCACGGGGCTCCTCGGGGACGAGTGGGACGTGCTGCACGACGAGGCGACCGCCAAGGGGCGCGCCGGAGTCGCTCTCGCCTCGCGCAGGCGCGCCACGATCCACCGCGTGACCTTCGGCGCCGACGACTTCGACTCGGCCGGACGCTGGCTCGAGGCCGACTACGAGGTCGGCGGCCGCTCGCTCACCGTCGTCTCCACCTACGTCCACTCCGGCGAGGTCGGCACCCCCAAGCAGGTCGAGAAGTACCGCTTCCTCGATGCGATGGAGGCGCGCCTGCCCGAGATCCGGGCGCACAGCGAGCTCGCCGTGGTGATGGGCGACCTCAACGTCGGCCACCGCACGCTCGACATCAAGAACTGGAAGGGCAACGTCAAGAAGGCCGGCTTCCTCCCGGAGGAGCGCGCCTACGTCGACCGCTTCGTCGGCGCCGAGGGCGACCCGGACTACAACGCCGGTGCCGGACTGGGCTGGGTCGACCTCGGCCGCCGGTTCGCGGGCGAGGTGCCCGGACCGTACACGTGGTGGTCGCAGCGCGGCCAGGCCTTCGACACCGACACCGGCTGGCGCCTCGACTACCAGCTCGCCACGCCCGCGCTCGCCGACCTCGCCCGCAGCTACGAGGTCGACCGCGCCGCCTCCTACGACACCCGCTGGTCCGACCACTCCCCCGTGGTCGTCGACTACGAGCTCTGACCCTCTCCCCGCGATCCCGACCCCTCGAGGCCACCCATGACTCCCAGCACCCCGGGCGCCAAGCCCGTCATCTTCTCCGGCATGCAGCCCTCCTCCGGGTCGCTGCACCTCGGCAACTACATCGGCGCGCTGACCCAGTGGGTCGCGATGCAGGAGGACTTCGACGCCTACTTCTGCGTCGTCGACCTGCACGCGATCACGGTCCCGCAGGACCCGCAGCAGCTCCGCGAGCGCACCCGCGCGACCGCCGCGCAGTACATCGCCGCGGGCATCGACCCAGCGCGCTCGACCCTCTTCATCCAGTCCCACGTACCCGCTCACGCCGAGCTCGCCTGGGTCCTCAACACCCTGACCGGCTTCGGCGAGGCCAGCCGGATGACGCAGTTCAAGGACAAGTCGGCGAAGCAGGGCGCTGAGGCCGCCTCGGTGGGCCTGTTCACCTACCCGATCCTGATGGCGGCCGACATCCTGCTGTACCAGACGGACGCGGTGCCGGTCGGCGAGGACCAGCGCCAGCACCTGGAGCTCACCCGCGATCTCGCCGCGCGCTTCAACTCGCGCTTCGGCGAGACCTTCGCCGTGCCGGAGCCCCACATCGTGCGCGAGACCGCGAAGATCTTCGACCTGCAGAACCCGGGCGCCAAGATGTCGAAGTCGGCGGAGTCGGACGCGGGCCTGCTCAGCGTGCTCGACGAGCCGAAGGCGACCGCGAAGAAGATCATGCGCGCCGTGACGGACACCGAGTCGGAGGTGCGCTTCGACCGGGCGGCGAAGCCCGGCGTCTCGAACCTGCTGACGATCTACTCGGTCCTCGCCGACCGCTCCGTCGAGTCGCTGGAGCAGGAGTACGCGGGCCGCGGCTACGGGGACCTCAAGAAGGGCCTCGTCGAGGTGGTCGCCGCCACCTTCGACCCGATCCGCGCGCGGACCGCGGAGCTGCTCGCCGACCCGGCCGAGCTCGACCGGGTCCTCTCCCTCGCCGCCGACCGCGCGTCCGAGACCGCGGAGCGCACGCTCGCCGCCGTCTACGACTCCGTCGGCCTCCTCCGCCGCGTCCGCTGAGGCGGCCGTGCTGCGGCTCGCGCTCTTCGACCTCGACGACACCCTCTTCGCCCATGCCCGCGCTGTGCGGGAGGGGATCGTCGCGTACGCCGCCTCGCTCGGCGCCGCCTACGCCGGCGAGCCGGCCGACGTGCAGCGCCGCTGGCACCTGCTCGAGGAGGAGCACTACCACCGCTACCTCGCGGGCGAGCTCGACTACGAGGGCCAGCGCCGGGCGCGCGCCACGGACTTCGCCGCGGAGGCCGGAGTCGGGCTGACTCCCGAGGAGGCGAGCTCCTGGTTCCGCGGGTACCTCGAGCACTACGTCGCCGCCTGGACCCTCCACGACGACGCGCTGCCCGTCCTCGACCGGCTCGACGCCGCCGGAGTCCGCCTCGGCGTCATCACCAACGGCGTGCTCGACTTCCAGCGGGGGAAGATCGAGCGCACGGGCCTCTCCGGTCGCTTCGAGCACGTGATCGCCTCCGGCGACGTCGGCGTCGCCAAGCCGGACGCGCGGATCTTCGCGATCGCCTGCGAGCGGTTCGGGGTCTCTCCGGAGGAGGCCCTCTACGTCGGCGACCGGCTCGGCACCGACGCCGTCGGAGCGGCCGCTGCGGGCCTGCGCGGCGTCTGGCTCGACCGCGTTGGCGGTCCCGAGCACGGCCGCGAGCTGCCGCCCGAGGCGGTCGAGCTGGGCGTGCGCCGGATCGCTTCCCTGGACGAGCTGGACGCGCAGCTCGGGCTGTCGGCGGACTGAGGCCCCGCCCGGGTCTGGTCTCGATAAGCCGCCTGCAGCGACTAAGCGACCAGCATGCAGGTCCGAATTGCCGGGTCTCGATGAGCCGTCTGCGGCGACCACTCGACCAGCATGGGTGTCCCCGAACCACCCCGTTGCGATTCCCGTTGCACCGTCGTCGGAACGACGAAGCGCCCCACCCGACCCGAGGGTCGGACAGGGCGCTTCACCGTGAACGGACTCACGCCATCCGCTCGTTGCGCAAGGCGAACGGGGAGGACGCGTGTCAGCGTCGTCCCCTAGCCGGACGCGACCCGCTCCCCGAGACGCGACCACCTCGATGAGCCGACCGCGCCGCGGCAGGCAGGGACTGCCGCGGAGAAAACTACTGCACGTCCTCGTCGATCCAGTCGAAGGTCTTGGTGACGGCCTTCTTCCAGAGGCGGTACTGGCGGGCGGCCTCGTCCTGGTCCATCTGCGGGGTCCAGCGCGAGTCCTCCTGCCAGTTCTGGCGCAGGTCGTCGAGGTTCTCCCAGAAGCCGACCGCGAGACCGGCCGCGTAGGCCGCTCCGAGCGCGGTGGTCTCCGCGACGACCGGTCGGACGACCGGGACGCCGAGGATGTCGGCCTGGAACTGCATGAGCAGGTTGTTGGCGATCATTCCGCCGTCGACCTTGAGCTCCTGCAGGGGGACGCCGGAGTCGGCGTTGACCGCGTCCAGGACCTCGCGGGTCTGGAAGGCGGTCGCCTCGAGCGCGGCGCGGGCGATGTGGCCCTTGTTGACGTAGCGGGTGAGGCCGACGAGGGCTCCGCGGGCGTCGGAGCGCCAGTAGGGGGCGAACAGACCCGAGAAGGCGGGGACGAAGTACGCGCCTCCGTTGTCCTCGACGGTGGCGGCCAGCGCCTCGACCTCGGGGGCCGAGCCGATGAGGCCCAGGTTGTCGCGCAGCCACTGGATCAGCGAGCCGGAGACCGCGATCGAGCCCTCGAGCGCGTAGTGCACCTCGCCGTCGCCGAGCTTGTAGCCGATGGTGGTGAGCAGACCGTTCTTCGAGTGGACGATCTCGGTGCCCGTGTTGAAGATCAGGAAGTTGCCGGTGCCGTAGGTGTTCTTCGCCTCGCCCGGGTCGAACGCCGCCTGGCCGAAGGTCGCGGCCTGCTGGTCGCCGAGGATGCCGGCGATCGGGACCTCGCGCAGCAGCGACGAGGACTCGACGTGGCCGTAGACCTCGGAGGAGGAGCAGACCTCGGGGAGCATCGACTTCGGGACCCCGAAGGCCTCGAGGATGTCGTCGCGCCACTCGAGGGTCTCGAGGTCGAGGAACAGGGTGCGGGAGGCGTTGGTGACGTCGGTCTTGTGGACGCCGCCGTCGATGCCGCCGGTCAGGTTCCAGAGGACCCAGGTGTCCGTCGTGCCGAAGATCAGGTCGCCCGCCTCGGCCTTCTCGCGAGCACCCTCGACGTTCTCGAGGATCCAGACGATCTTGGTGCCGGAGAAGTAGGTCGCGAGCGGGAGGCCCACGATCGACTTGAAGCGGTCCGCGCCCTCGTCGCCGGCGAGGCGGTCGACGATCGACTGGGTGCGGGTGTCCTGCCAGACGATGGCGTTGTAGACGGGCTTGCCGGTCGTCCTGTCCCAGACGACAGCGGTCTCGCGCTGATTGGTGATGCCGACGGAGGCGATGTCGTGGCGGGTCAGGTCGGCGCGGGAGAGAGCCTGGCCGATCACCTCGCGGACGTTGTTCCAGATCTCGATCGGGTCGTGCTCGACCCAGCCGGCGCGCGGGAAGATCTGCTCGTGCTCCTTCTGGCCGGTGGAGACGATCGATCCCTTCTTGTCGAAGATGATCGCGCGGGACGACGTGGTCCCCTGGTCGATAGCGATGACGTAGTCAGCCATGAATGATTACTCCTTCGTAACGGGGGTGAAAGGAAGCGCGGCGGTCTAGAGGACCGGGAGCAGCACGAGCGAGGCGAGGCCCGCGAGCACTCCACCGACGATCGGGCCGGCGACGGGCACCCAGGCGTAGCTCCAGTCGCTCGAGCCCTTGCCCTTGATCGGCAGGAGAGCGTGCGCGATGCGGGGGCCGAGGTCGCGGGCGGGGTTGATGGCGTAGCCGGTCGGGCCGCCGAGGGAGGCGCCGATCGCGATCACCAGGATGGCGACGGGCAGCGCGCCGAGCGCGGCCAGACCGCCGTCGCCCTGACGTCCGCCGCCGAAGCCGATGACGACGAAGACGAGGACGAAGGTGCCGATGACCTCGGTGACGAAGTTCCAGCCGTACGAGCGGATCGCCGGGCCGGTCGAGAAGACGCCGAGCTTGTTCGCCGCGTCGGGCTCCTCGTCGAAGTGCTGCTTGTAGGCGAGCCAGCAGAAGACGGCACCGAGGATCGCACCGATCATCTGGGCGAGGATGTAGACGAGGATCGAGACGATGTTGACGGGCACGCCGGATCCGAACTCGGTCGCTCCGCTCGCGACGAGGCCCAGGGTGACCGCGGGGTTGAGGTGCGCCCCCGAGTTGTACGAGACGATCACACCGGCGAAGACCGCGAAGCCCCAGCCGATGTTGACCATGAGGGTTCCGCCGTTGAGACCCTTGCTCTTCACGAGCGCGACGTTGGCGACGACACCGCAGCCGAGGAGCACGAGCATGGCCGTTCCCACGACTTCGGCGAGGAAGACCACTCCGAGATTGTCCACGTTGACCTTTTCCTTTTCGTAAGACGGACGCGCACAGGCGTCCGCGGCGGGCTTCGATGCCCGACGGTGTGAAGTTATCGGCGCCCTGTCCTAGCGACAAGGAACGGCGCGTGCACGTTTGTGCGTTGTCACGACGGAAGCCCCGGTCGAGGTGGTCCTCGGTCCGGGGCTTCCGTCGATCCGCGCCTGATCGCCGATCAGGAGGCGGGCACGGCCGTCGGGGTCTGCACCGAGGTGCCCCCGACGTCGACGCCGTTGTACTCCTTGAGGTGCGCGATGGTCGCGTCGACCTCCGACGCGCGGGCGGCGTCGTCCCAGCCCAGCACGGCGCCCGTGTGCTCGGCGAGCTCCTCGAGGAGCTCGCGGCTCAGGCCGCCCGTGAAGGCGTGGTTGGTGCGGCGCATCACCAGGTCGATGAGGTGCACCACGCTCTCGCGCTGGGCGAGGTAGCGGATCTCACCGGTGGTGAAGTCCTTGTCGAAGTCGAGCGCCTCGTCGTGTCCGTCGGCCAGGGCCTCGATGACCTCCTGCGCGCGGGTGCCGTAGCGCTCGAGCAGCTGGCCCGTGCGGGCCGAGGAGAGCCCGGAGCGGTGCTGGCTGATCCACTGCGCGCGGGACGCGTCGGTGCGCGGGAAGCCCTTGCCGCCTCCGATGGGGGTCCTCACGGTGGAGACGCGACGGGTCACGCCGATCCGCTTGAAGACCTCGTTCGAGAGGTGCTCCGACAGGGCGCGGAACGTCGTCCACTTGCCGCCGACCAGGCTGAGCACGGGCGAGCCGTTGCCGGGGAGCGTCGAGGGCTCGATGCGGTAGTCGCGGGAGACGAAGCCCGGGGCCTCGTCGTCGTGGCGGGGCAGCGGGCGGATGCCGGAGAACTTGAAGACGATCTGCGAACGGTCCACGCGGATGGCCGGGAAGACGTGGTTGACGAGCTCGAAGAAGTAGTCGATCTCCTCCTCCGTGCACACCGCCGGCTTCGTGGGGTCGGCGTCGATGTCGGTCGTGCCGACCATCACGCGGCCCTTGAGCGGGTAGATGAGGACGATGCGTCCGTCGCTGTGCTCGAAGAACATCTCGCGACCCTCGCAGGCCTCGACCAGCTCGGGGTTGTCGAGCACGATGTGCGAGCCCTTGGTGCCGCCCATGAATTTCGTGGACGTGCCGAGGGCCGTGTTGGTGAAGTCGGTCCACGGTCCGGAGACGTTGACGACGACGTCCGCCGCGAAGGTGAACTCCTCGCCGGACTCGCGGTCGCGGAGGACGACGCCCTTCTCGTCGGCGCCGACGGCCTCGACGTAGTTGGCCGCGCGGGCCTTCCTGCCGCCGATCAGCGCGTCGTGGAGCACGTCGAGCGCGAGGCGCTCGGGCTCGTGCACGGAGGCGTCGAAGTAGGTGGCGGTGTACTTGATCTTCGGGTCGAGCTTGGGGAGCTCGTTCAGCGAGCGCTTGCGCCCGTGGAACTGGTGGCGCGGGACCGTGCCGCCGTCGCGGGAGAAGAAGTCGTACATCGTGAGGCCGACCTTGATCAGCAGCGCACCGCGCTCCTGCGGCTTGCCCGACTTGTGGGTCAGGAAGCGCAGCGGAGCCGCGAGGATGCCCGAGAACGTCGAGTAGATCGGGATCGTCGTCTGCAGCGGCTTCACGTAATGGGGAGCGATCTTCAGCAGGCCGTTGCGCTCGTGCACGCCCTCGTTGACGAGTCGGAACTCGCCGTTCTCGAGGTAGCGGATGCCGCCGTGGATCATGTGGCTCGAGGCGCTCGAGGCACCGGAGACGTAGTCGCCGCGCTCGACGAGGGCGACGTCGACGCCGTTGAGCGCGAGCTCGCGGAAGGTCCCGATGCCGTTGATGCCACCGCCGATGACCAGGACCGTGGCGCGGGGGTTGTCGCGGAGAGCAGCGACGCTCTCGCGCAGAGCGGAGTTTCCGGGAGTTCCGTCGGACTGTGCCACTTCGTACTCGCCTTCGTGTCGTAGGGGTGTCGTCGAGGCCTCCGCACCAGCGTGCACCGGGGAGATGACCGATTGATTTCGCGGAGGAATACAGCCATCCTTGACCCGACAACACATCCGGTCAAGACGGGTGGAAATCCGTGCAGGGAGCGCTATGACCCCGGTGAGACCGGTCGTCGAACTCGACGAGACGACCCACGCGACCCATCCCGACAAGACGCGGGACGCGCTGCGTGCGGCCCAGCTGTACTACATGCAGGATCTGACGATGGACGCGATCGCGCACGAGCTGCACACGTCGCGCTCCTCCGTCTCGCGCCTGCTCTCGCACGCCCGCGCGACCGGCCTGGTCGACATCCAGATCCGCTCCCCCCTCGACCGGGCGAGCGCCCTCTCGGCCGAGGTGCGGTCCCACTTCGACATCACGGCGCACATCGTGCCGGTGCCGGACCACACCAGCGAGATCGACCGGCTCGAGCGGGTCGCCCTGTCCGCAGCGAGGATCCTCGGGCAGTTCATCGACTCGAACATGATCGTCGGCATCGCCTGGGGCTCCACGATGAGCGCGATCAGCCGCCACCTGATCGCCAAGGAGACGCACAACACGCAGATCGTGCAGCTGAACGGCGCCGGCAACACCGAGACCACGGGCATCAACTACTCGAGCGAGATCCTCCGCCGCTTCGGTGACGCCTACGCGGCGAAGGTCCAGCAGTTCCCGGTGCCGGCGTTCTTCGACGACCCGACCACCAAGCAGGCGGTGTGGCGCGAGCGCTCCACCCGACGGGTCCTGGAGCTGCAGCAGCGGATGGACGTGGCGCTGTTCGGGCTTGGGTCGCCGTTCGCGGCGGTCCCCTCGAAGGTCTACATCGGCGGCTACCTGGAGCCGAGCGACTTCACCTCGCTCAGCGGCTCCGGGGTCGTCGGCGACGTCGCGACGGTGTTCTACCGGTCCGACGGCAGCTGGGACGACATCCCCATGAACGAACGTGCAAGCGGTCCGGACCTCTCCACGGTGCGCCGCGCGTCGCGCCGGATCTGCGTCGTGTCGGGCGCCTCGAAGCTGCCGGGCCTGCGCGGCGCCCTGGCGGCCGGCCTCATCACCGACCTCATCCTCGACGAGGGAACGGCCCGCGCCCTCATCTCGGACTGACGACTCCCGCCCTTCCGCGGGACGCGCTCGGGTACGCGGCACGCCGACCCAGGCGCACCGGAGCGGCGTCTCGCGGGAGCGGTCAGGACTCGCGAGCGTGCGCGTCGAGGAACTCGTAGACCTCGGCGTCGTCGATGCCGGGGAAGGTCCCCGACGGCAGCGGCGCGAGCACGTGCGCGTGCAGGCGCGCGCTCGGCCAGGCGTTGCCGTCCCAGCGCGCGGCGAGCTCCGACGGGGCGCGTCGGCAGCAGGACTCGTCGGGGCAGCGGGAGAGCTCGCGGCGGTCGGTGTCGCGGCCTCGGAAGAAGCGGGCCTCGGCGAACGGGACGCCCACGGTGATCGAGAACTCCTCGGTGGCGGTCGTGCCGGTCTGCGACGCCGACCAGAAGGTGCCCGCCGGAGTGTCGACGTACTGGTAGTACTCCGTCGTCCGGTTGGTCCGGGTGAACGCGGAGCGCGCCGACCAGTAGCGGCAGACGACCTGGCCCTCGACGGCCCCGGTGACGTCGGTCGGCAGCGGCAGCCCGTCGTTCTCGTAGGCCTTCTGGATCGAGCCGTCTCCCAGCACCCGCAGGAAGTGCATCCGGATGTCGAGGTGCGAGGTGAGCAGGTTCGTGAAGCGCAGGGCGGCGGCCTCGTGGGTGACGCCGAAGCCGTCGCGGAAGTCCTCCACCGAGATGTCCCGCTCGCGCTTCGCCTCCTGGAGGAACGCGACCGCCGGCTCCAGCGGCATCAGGCACGCGGCGGCGAAGTAGTTGATCTCGAGGCGCTGGCGGAGGAAGTCGGCGTAGGTCACCGGCCGCTCGTGCCCGAGGAGGCGGTGCGCCATCGCCTGCAGCGCCAGCGCCCGCAGGCCGTGGCCCCCGGGGATCGAGGCGGGCGGGAGGTAGATCCTGCCGTTCGCGAGGTCGATCACCGAGCGGGCGGAGTGCGGCAGGTCGCCGACGTGGATGATCTCGAAGCCGAGGTGCCGGGCCATCTTCGAGACGGAGCTGTGGGTCAGTGCTCCTCCGCGGTGCCCGACGGTGCGGAGCATCTCGCCCGCCACCTCCTCGATCTCGGGCAGGTAGGAGCTGCGCTCGCGCAGCTGGAGCCGCTGGGCGGTGTTGGCCCGGCGCGCCTCCTCCGGTGTGGCACTCGCCTCGCTCCGGCGACGGGCGAGCTCGCGGTAGACGCCGAGGAACGCCTCCAGCACGGGCGTGCTCAGCCCCTTGTTGACCTTGAACTCGGGCAGGCCGAGCGAGCGGTACAGCGATCCCTTCTGCACGCGCGCCAGCTCGATCTCGAGCGCGGCCCGCTCGCTCGGCGGCTCGTCCGAGAGCAGCGCCGCCAGCTCGACGCCGAGCGCGGCCGCGAGGCGCTGCAGGAGGGAGAGGCGCGGCTCGCGGCGGCCCGTCTCGATCAGCGAGAGCTGGCTCCCCGACACGTCGACGCGCTCGGCGAGCTGCCCGAGGGTCAGTCCGCGGCGGGTGCGGAAGTGGCGCAGGCGCTGCCCGAGCAGCACGGCGTCGGAGCCTGGGGCGGGTGTCGAGGGATCGGTCACGGCGAGCTCCAGCGGTCGGTTGTGACGGAAGCGCAAAAACGCGGTTTCTTGACCGCCTGAGCGCCGGGAATACCTCCTGATCCTCCTCCATCCTGGCTTCAGGCGCCACTGAGCGCCCCTCCCGCCCCGGCCGGCCTCTTCCCGGCTGCGGCCGGCGACTCCCCACCCCCGTCGACGACGACCACCGAAAGCGGAGCCAGCATGAGCATCTACAGCAACACCGTCCGACTCGAGCCGAGCACCATGACCGCGCCGACGTCCGTCCCCGCGCCCGTCGTGCCGCCGGCGCCCCTCGCCCTCCGCCGCTGGGTGCGCGAGACCGCCGCGATCCTCCAGCCCGATGTGATCGAGTGGAGCGACGGCTCCCCCGCGGAGTGGTACCGCCTGACCGAGCGGCTCGTCGCCTCCGGCACGCTCCTCCCGCTCAATCCGGAGTGGCGGCCCGGCTCGTTCCTGGCCCGCACCGACCCGGACGACGTCGCCCGGGTCGAGGACCGCACCTTCATCTGCACGACCGACGAGGCCGACGCGGGACCGACCAACAACTGGCGCGAGCCCGCCGCGATGAGGGCCGAGCTCGCTCCCCTCCTCGACGGAGCGATGCGCGGACGGACGATGTACGTCGTCCCGTTCTCGATGGGGCCCGTCGGCGGTCCGCTCTCGCAGCTGGGCGTCCAGGTCACCGACTCGGCCTACGCGGTGCTGAACCTGCGGATCATGGCGCGCGTGGGCTCCGAGCCGCTGGCCGCCTTCACCGAGGAGACCCCGTTCGTCCGCGGCGTGCACACCGTGGGGATGCCCCTCCGCGACGCGGACGGCGTCACCCGCGAGGACGTCGCCTGGCCGTGCAGCCCCGTGAAGTACATCACCCAGTTCCCGGAGACGCGCGAGATCGTCTCGTACGGCTCCGGCTACGGCGGCAACGCCCTGCTGGCGAAGAAGTGCTTCGCCCTGCGCATCGCCTCGGCGATGGGGCGCGAGGAGGGCTGGCTCGCCGAGCACATGCTGCTGATCCGCATCGTCTCGCCCGAGGGACGGCGCTACCACGTCGCCGCCGCCTTCCCGAGCGCGTGCGGCAAGACCAACCTCGCGATGATGCAGCCCGCGATCCCCGGCTGGCGGGTCGAGACGCTGGGCGACGACATCACCTGGATGCGCCGCGGGGAGGACGGACGCCTCTGGGCGATGAACCCCGAGACGGGCTTCTTCGGCGTCGCTCCCGGCACCGGGGAGAGCTCGAACCCGAACGCCGTGCAGACGCTCTGGGGCAACACGATCTTCACCAACGTCGCGCTCCGCGAGGACGGCGACGTGTGGTGGGAGGGCCTGACCGACGAGGTCCCGGAGCGGCTGACCGACTGGCGCGGGCAGCCGTGGACGCCGGCGTCCGGCACGCCCGCCGCGCACCCCAACTCCCGCTTCACCGCGCCGGCCGCGCAGTGCCCGTCGCTCTCCGCCGACTGGGACGCCCACGAAGGCGTGCCGCTGGACGCGATCGTCTTCGGTGGCCGACGGGCGAGCAACGTCCCGCTGGTCACGCAGGCCACCTCGTGGCAGCACGGCGTCTTCCTGGGTGCGACCGTCGCCTCCGAGAAGACCGCGGCCGCGGAGGGCACGGTCGGGGAGATGCGCCGCGATCCGTTCGCGATGCTCCCCTTCTGCGGCTACAACATGGCCGACTACTTCGCGCACTGGCTCGCGATCGGCGCTGAGCTCGGCGATGCGGCGCCGGCGGTGTTCCAGGTCAACTGGTTCCGGAAGGACGCGGACGGCGAGTTCCTCTGGCCCGGCTTCGGCGAGAACGCGCGGGTGCTGCAGTGGCTCGTCCGCCGCCTGGAGGGGCTGGCGGAGGCGCAGCGGAGCCCCCTCGGCGACCTGCCGGTCGCGATCGACACGCACGGGCTCCTGCTCTCCGCGGCCCAGAAGGAGGAGCTGTTCTCCGTCCCGGTGGAGGCGTGGCTGGAGGAGTGCGCGCTCACGGAGGAGTTCTTCACGCGGTTCGGCGACCGGCTGCCGCCCGAGCTGACCGCCGAGCTCCAGGCCCTGCGGCTCCGGCTCCTCGCCGAGAAGCTGCCGCTGGCGGCCTGATCCCCCTGACCGAGCCGGCTCCTGCCGGACACCCCTGTGGCCCGCGGGCGGATCATCCCCCTTTCCTCGCACCCCCGCGGGTCCACTCCCCCCTTCCGCTCCCACGACGACGGGCACCATGACCGACCGCATCACGCTCCGCTTCCTCGCCGCCCCGCAGGACGCCACCGCCGACGGCCGCAGCGCCCAGGCCGGCCGCGTCCTCGAGTGGATCGACAAGGCCGGCTACGCCTGCGCCGTGGGCTGGAGCGGCGGCTACTGCGTGACGGCGTACGTCGGCAACGTCCACTTCACCCGGCCCATCTCGGTCGGCAACCTGATCGAGGCGACCGCCCGCGTCATCCACACCGGGCGCACGAGCATGCACGTGCTGGTGCAGGTCGCGCAGGCGGATCCGCGGACCGGCCTCTACGAGGACGCCACGCACTGCCTCCTCGTGTTCGTGGCCGTCGACGACGAGAAGAGGCCGCGGTCGGTCCCGGAGTGGCGGCCCCGCTCGATCGAGGACCTGTCCCTCGCCGAGGGCGCCGCCGCGCGCATCGAGGGCCGCCGACGGCTGCACGACGTGATGCGCGCCCAGGAGTACACCGAGGAGGGCACCGGTCCGCGGATCGTGTTCCGCTTCCTCGCGGCGCCGGGCGACGTCAACTGGGGCGGCAACGCCCACGGCGGGATCGTGATGCGCTGGATCGACGAGGCGGCCGACGCGGTCGCGCAGCGCTGGACCGGCCGCGACGCGGTGGCCGTCTACTCCGGCGGGATCCACTTCTACCGTCCGGTGCGCATCGGGCACCTCGTCGAGGTGGAGGCGCGCCTCATCCACACGAGCGCCCGGAGCATGCACCTGGCGGTGCACGTGCGCTCCGGGGACCCGCGGACCGGCGAGCTGGAGCTGACCACGCAGTGCCGGAGCGTCTTCGTGGTGCGGGGCTCCGACGGGGCGGCCGAGCCGGTCCCGCCTCTCGAGCTGCGGACCGAGGAGGACCGGCGTCTGGACGCCCATGCGCGCGAGCTGATCCTCCTGCGCGCGGCGCTGCCGCCGCTCCCGCTCGCGGGGACGGCCGGCGCTAGGGTCGGAGCGTGAAGCTGCCGATCCTCGTCCTCAACGGCCCGAACCTGAACCTGCTCGGCACCCGCGAGCCCGAGCTCTACGGCTCGGACACCCTCGTCGACGCCGAGGCGCTGGCGGCGGAGGCGGCCGAGCGGCACGGCTTCACGGTCGAGACCTTCCAGAGCAGCTCGGAGGGCGCGATCGTCGACCGGCTGCACGCGGCTCGCGGCTCCGTCTCGGGAGTGGTGCTCAACGCCGGGGCGTACACGCACACGTCGATCGCGATCCGCGACGCCGTCCTCGCGACCGAGCTGCCGATGGTCGAGGTCCACGTGAGCAACGTGCACCGGCGCGAGCCGTTCCGGCAGCACTCCTACCTCTCGGACGTCGCGATCGCCGTGATCGTCGGCGCGGGGATCGCCGGCTACGGCTACGCGGTGGACGTGCTCGCGCGAGCGGCGGAGAAGCGATGAGCGGCCTCGGACGCTCCTTCGGCAGCGCGGTCGACGCCTACGACCGCGGGCGGCCCGGCTACCCCGACGACGCCGTCGACTGGATCGTGGGGCACGCCCCCGCGCGGGTGGCGGGCGCCTTCGTCCCGGAGCGGGCCCGCGCGGCGGGAGCCGACGCCTCCGATCGGCTGCGCGCCGTGGACCTCGGCGCGGGAACGGGCAAGTTCACCGCGTCGCTCGCGTCCCGCGGCCTCGCCGTGACCGCGGTCGAGCCCGACGCGGAGATGCTCGCGCGTCTCGCCTCGAATCTGCCGGGGGTCCGCCCCGAGGAGGGGACGGCCGAGGCGATCCCCGCCGCGGACGCCTCCGCGGAGCTCGTCACCGCCGCGCAGTCGTGGCACTGGGTCGACGCCGAGCGCGCGGGAGCCGAAGTCGCCCGCGTCCTGGTGCCGGAGGGCGTGCTCGCGCTGGTGTGGAACATCCGCGACGAGTCGGTCCCCTGGGTGCGCCGGCTCGGCGAGGTCGCCGGAGCCTCCACCGCCGAGCGCTTCGAGACGCTCCGGCCGCCGCTCGGCTCCGCTCTCGAGCGGGTGGCGTTCGCGGCCTTCGAGTGGTCCTTCGAGCTGGACCGAGCCGGGGTGCGGGACATGTTCGCGTCCCGCAGCTCCGTCATCGCGATGCCCGACGAGGAGCGCGCCGCGGTCCTCGCGGCGGTCGACGCCGTGGTGGACGAGGAGTCGGGCGGGAGCGGGACCGTCGCGATGCCGTACTCGACGCGCGTGACGATCGCGCGCCGCTCCTCCTCCGCCTGACTCCGCGCTGCCCGCCGCGGACCGCCCCGCCCGCCGACTACCCTCGGAGGGCGCCGCACCGGCGCGAGCACCGAGAGCACGAGGAGAGACGCACGTGAGCATCATCGCCGCCGCAGACGGGTCCGCACTGGGCAACCCCGGCCCCGCCGGCTGGGCCTGGTACGTCGACGACGAGCGCTGGGCCGCGGGCGGCTGGTCGCACGGCACGAACAACATCGGCGAGCTCACCGCGGTGCTCGAGCTGCTGCGCGCGACCGCGCAGGAGGAGGAGCCGCTGCACATCCTCTGCGACAGCCAGTACGCCATCAAGGCCTGCACCGAGTGGCTGCCGGGCTGGAAGCGGAAGGGCTGGCGCAAGGCCGACGGCAAGCCGGTGATGAACGTCGAGATCATCAAGGCGCTCGACGAGGAGCTGCAGGGCCGGGCCGTCACCTTCGAGTGGGTGAAGGGGCACGCCAACCACCGGATGAACGAGGCCGCCGACGTCCGCGCCCGGAGCGCCGCGACCGCCTACCAGCGCCGGCAGCCCGTCGACGCCGGACCCGGATGGCCGACGGCCGCCGCCGCGCCCGCCGCGGCCGCTGCGCCCCCCGTCGAGGACTCCGCCACCCTCTTCTAGCCGCGTTCCCCCTGGGGCAGCCGCAGCAGCCCCGTCGCCACCAGCTCGCGCACCCGCGGCAGCACCGAGTCGGACACCGCCTCCTCCTCGACCTGGAGGAGCGAGGCGACCGCCGCCGCGATCGCCGCCACCGAGAGCTCGCCGTCGCAGGCGCCGACCACGGCGGCGAGCGCCGTGTCGACCTCCTCGACCCGGGCGAAGCCGCCGCCCTGGCGCAGCCGCAGCACCGTCGGATCGTCGTTGCCCGGCCAGTAGTGCCGCTCCTCCGTGACGTCTCCGGCGACGACCAGGGCGAGACCCGCCAGAGCGCGATCGTCGAGCGACGCGAGGGCCTCGGCCGAGTCGAGGCAGGCGGCGAGGTGGCCGCCCAGGCCCGCGGTCGCGACCGGCGTGGTGATGCGCTCGAGGCGGCGGATCGGCGGGCGGGGCTGCTCGGGCAGGCGGAGCGTGACGTAGCCGAAGCCGACGCCGGTCACCCCGCGCCGCTCGAAGTCGGTCAGCCAGGCGTCGACCAGCGCGTCGAACGCGGGGCCGCGGGTCGTGCCGCCGTCCCGGATCCAGGTCTCGGCGTAGACCGCCGGATCCTGACGCTCGCGCTCCACGACCCAGACGTCCAGCGGAGAGGCGGTCCCGCCCATCCAGGCGTCGAGCCCCTCGGGCCCCGCCTCGAGCGCCTGCTCCAGCGGACTGCGGGCGTCGGCGAGCCAGTCCGCGATCCGGTCGAAGGCGTCCGCGCCCTCCCGGTACTCCCAGTTCCCCAGGAGCTGCGCGATACCGCCGGGCACCAGGTGCTCGGCTGCTCCGAGGATCACGCGGCGCACGATCTCGTCGCCCTCCAGCCCGCCGTCGCGGTACTCGTAGGAGGGGACGCCCTCGGCTCGCGGCGTGATGACGAACGGCGGGTTCGTGACGATGTGGTCGAAGCGCTCCCCCGCGACCGGCTCGTAGAGGCTGCCGAGGCGGAACTCGATGTTCTCGATCCCGTTGAGCGCCGCGGTGAAGGAGGCGAGCGCGAGCGCGCGCTCGGAGATGTCGGTGGCGACCACCTGCTCGGCGTGGCGGGAGGCGTGCAGCGCCTGGATCCCGCAGCCGGTCCCCAGGTCGAGCACGCGGCCGACGGGTCGCTGGATCATCAGGCCGGTCAGCGTGAGGCTCGCGCCGCCGACGCCGAGCACGTGGTCCTCGTCGAGCGCGCGGCCGAGGGCGAGCTCCCCGAGGTCGGAGGCGATCCACCAGGAGGCAGCGCCGCGCTGGTCGACCACGTCGTAGGGGCGCAGGTCGAGGGCCGCGGTGACGACGGCTCCGGCCTCGACGCGCACCAGGCCGAGCTCCACCGCCCCCTCCAGCGCGAGAGCGCCGAACGCCTCGTCCGCGTCGTCGGCCGAGACGGGATCGGCCAGGAGGAACAGGCGGGCGAGGGTGGCCAGCGCGTCGTGGTCGCCGCTGCGCTCGAGGGCGCGGCGGGCGGGGACCCGGTCGCCGCGGTGCAGCGCCTCGGCCGCTTCGTCGCCCCAGAGCCCCCGCACGGCGTCCACGCCGTAGCGGGCGCGGATCAGGTCGTCGCGCAGGAGGGCGATACGGGCTCGGTCGAACGGGTCTGCGGAGAACACCGCTCCATCCTCCTGCACACGGGTCGGCCACCGGGGCCGCCGCGGCCGTACGATCGGAGGCATGCCGCTGACCGGAGAGTACGAACCCAGCACGTCCGAGTGGGCCCGCGAGCAGGCGGAGCTCTACGAGCGGACCGGCGGAGCCGAGGGGAACCTCCTCCGCGGCCGCCCCATCATCGTCCTGACCACCGTCGGCGCGAAGAGCGGGAAGCTCCGCAAGACCGCGCTGATGCGCGTCGAGCACGAGGGCGAGTACGTGGTTGTCGCGTCCAAGGGCGGCGCGCCCGAGCACCCCGTCTGGTACGGCAACATGCTCAAGGAGCCGCACGTCGAGCTGCAGGACGGGCCCGTGAAGAAGGACTACGCCGCGAGCGTGCTCGAGGGCGATCTGCGCGCGGCCTGGTGGGAGCGCGCGGTCGCCGCGTGGCCGGACTACGCCGAGTACCAGACGAAGACCGAGCGGCAGATCCCGCTCGTGCTGCTCACTCCCTGGTCCTGAGCGCGGCGGGCGGCTCGGCCCGTCGCTGAGGCGGCCGTCCTCCGGTCGAGGTCGCGCCGCACGGCGGGCACCTCACACGGGCGGCGAGCCCAGCGGATCCGGTCCGGCCTCAGACCCGGGCCGCGATGAGGTCGAGCACCTTCGGGCTCGAGAGCAGCGCGAAGTGGCCGACCACCGAGACCGCGATGTTCTCGCGCGCCCCGGCGAGGCGGCTCCCTCCGGGGATGTACTGGTCGCGCATCCCGTAGATCGACGTGATGCGCGCGTCGGCCTCGCGCTCGGCCAGCAGGGTGCGGATCAGCGGGCGGTGGGGCGCGAACTCCCGGAGCGCCCGCGCCGGGGCGATCCGTGCGAGCGACGAGCCGTTGAACGGGGTCGAGACGGCGATCATGCGCTCGATCCGCCCGTCCTCGCGGTCGTCGACGACCATCATGTGCTTGCCGATCAGGCCGCCCTTGCTGTGCGCGACGACGACGACTCCGCGCAGATCGTGCTCGCGCAGGTAGTCCTGGCCGAGTCCGGCCGACGCGACGATCGGCCGCGTGTTGTAGCCGAGCGCGGGCAGCACGTGGATCGGATGGCCCGCCGCGTGCAGCCTCTCGGCGATGGGCCGGAGGAACTGCCACGTCTCGTAGATCCCGGGGATGAGCAGCACCGGAGCGCCGTCGCCGGACGCGTACCGCGACACGTCCCAGCCCTCCCGGAGGTGCACGAAGCGCGAGCCGTAGGCGTAGCGGTAGTCGCGGAGATACGCGCGCCGCAGCGAGGTCGAGCGGCGCGGGCGGGCGGAGTCACGCGCCGGCATGGGCCCGCTCCAGCTCCGCGATGTCGAGGCGGCTCATCGCGAGCATCGCCTGCAGAGCGCGCGCGGACGCCTCGGGGTCGGCGCCTCCGAGCAGACGCGGGAGGACCTCCGGCACGATCTGCCAGGACAGCCCCGAGCGGTCGCGGAGCCAGCCGCACCGGCTCTCCTCGCCGCCGTCCGCGATCAGGGCGTCCCACAGCCGGTCGAGCTCGGACTGGCCGCCGACGGTCACGACGATCGAGACGGCCTCGGTGAACGGGAACCGCGGCCCGGCGTTGATCGCCTGGAACCGCTGCCCGTCGAGCTCGAACGTCACCGACAGCACCTCGCCGGGCGACGGGGAGCCCTCCGGCAGCACCTGGCTTCCGGTGATCCGCGAGTTCGGCACCAGCTCCGTGTAGAAACGCGCCGCCTCCCCCGCGCCGTCGTCGAACCAGAGGAAGGTGCTGACCGCGCCCATCGGAGTCTCCGTCCTGCGCGGGAGGGTCTCCGCGGCTCCCTCAGTGTGCCGCGGAGGCGCGCTCCCCGCGACGGATCACAGCGGGTTGACGCCGAACGCCGTGGCCAGCTTGTCGATCTTCTTGGCGCGGCCCAGCCGGGGCAGGTCGCTGCCGTCGCGGATGACGCGGCCGCGGGCCTCGAAGTCGTCGAGGAAGTCGCGGGCCCAGGCGACGTCGGACGGCGTCGGGCTGATGACCTCGTTGATCACGGCGAGCTGCTCGGTGTCGAGGCAGAGCTTCCCGGTGAGGCCGAGCGAGACCGTGAGCGCGGACTGCTCGCGCAGCACGGGGTGGCTGTTCGAGACGGTCGGGCCGTCGATCGGGCCGGGCAGGTCGCCGATGCGCGAGGCGACGACCAGGCGCGAGCGCGGGTAGGCCATCGCGAGGTCGTCGGCGCTGGTGCCGGTGTCGCGGCGGTAGTCGCCGCTGCCGAACGCGAGGCGGAAGGTGCCGCGGGCGCGGGCGATCGAGACCGCCTCCTCGATGCCGAGGGCGGACTCGACCAGGGCGAGCACCGGGGTGGAGCCGCCGAGGCGATCGAAGGTCTCGGTGACGTGCTCAGCGGCCTCGGTCTTGGCGAGCATGACGCCGGCGAGGCCGGGCAGGCCCTTCAGCGCGTCGACGTCGTCGGACCAGAACGGGGTGGAGTGGTCGTTGATGCGGACCCAGGCGCGCTTCTCGCCGGTCAGCCACTCCGCGACGTCGGTCCGCGCGTCGGGCTTCGCCTTGGGGTCGACCGCGTCCTCGATGTCGAGGACGATCTGGTCGGCGCGGGACGCGTGCGCGGCGTCGAACGTCTCGGTGCGGGTGGCGTTCACCAGCAGCCAGGAGCGCGCGATCTCGGGGGCGACGTCGCGCCCCTTCCGCTTCGCGATGGCGGTGGTGGTGGTCTCGGGCAACGTCACGTTCGGGTCCTCTCGGTGGCGCGGTCCTCGCTCCGCGGACGCCACCGCTCTGCGACGGCGCCGGGGACAAGGGTAGCGGCTCCCCGTCGGCGGGGCTCCGGGCACTCCGGCGTCTCTCCACTCCGGGGCTGCGACGCCCCGAGCGCTCCGGATCAGCGGCCCTCCGGGCGCTCCCACAGCGTCAGCACCGTTGTCGGCACCCGGATCCGCTCGCGCGTGACGAACCCCGCCTCAGCGAGCACCGTGTCCGCCTCGCCCTCCGGCAGCGCCTGCCAGACCCGGTCCTCCCCGGCGAGCGCGGCGAGCAGGGCCTCGCCCTCCAGGAGCACGTCGGAGTACGTGCCCGTCGTCCCGTACGGAGCGGCGAGGGCGACGTCGTCCACGCCCGCGAACGCCTCCGGGTAGGCGGCGAGCGCCAGGCGGGGCCGGAGCGAGACCGTCCCGGAGGAGCCGAGGAGGACGGCGTCGCCCGGACGGGCCCGCTCCTCGACGGCGGCCGCCAGACCGCGGAGGTCCTGCCCGGCCGGCTTCCCGGTGACCGTGCGCATCTGCACCAGGACCGGCAGGGCGGCCACCGCGATCAGGGCGAGGAGGGCGACGCCCGTCCGGGCCCTGAACGAGTCGAGCGCGAGGCCGAGGAGGACCGCAAGAGCGGGCGTGCTCGACGCGAGGTAGCGCGGAGTGAACATCGGCTCGACGAGGAGGGTCCCGAGCACCAGCACCGCCGTCGGCAGCACGATCCAGAGGACGAGGGCCGGCAGGAGCGGCCCGCGCAGGCCGCCCCGCACCGCGGCGACCGCGAGGAGCGCGACGGCGATCCCGGCCAGCCACCACGCGGATCCGAAGAACGGCTCGACCAGGACGGTGAACGCGGTCACCGGCTGCGAGCGGAGCCAGCCGACCTGGCCGCTCTGCCCGGCGGCGAGGAGCAGCACCGGCACGGCGCCCAGTGCAGAGAGGGCGCTCGCCGGGAGAGCCCGCACGGCACCCCGGGGCGCCGCGGCCGCGGCGAGCGCGACGAGAGCCGGCAGCACCCGCACGGAGTAGAGGAACACCGCGTCCGCCAGACCCGCGACGGCCGCGAACGCGATCCAGCGCAGGGCTCCTCCGGAGCGGGCCGCCCGCACGACGAGGACCGCCGCTCCCACCACGAGCGCGGTGGCCAGAGCGGAGGACCGCGCCTCGGTCCCCGAGAACGAGGACCGCGGGAGCAGCACGAGCACCGCGGCGGCGAGGAGTGCCGCCCGGGGCCGGTCGAACGATCGCAGCAGGACGACGACGCCCGCCGCCGCCGCTCCCGTGGCGAGAGCGGACGGCGCCCGCAACGCGAGCTCCGACTCCCCGGCGATCGCGATCCAGCCGTGCATCATCAGGCCGTAGACCAGGTGCACCGCGTCCTTCTCCTGCACGAAGGCGAGGAGCTCCCCCACCGGGAGCCGCGCCAGGCGGAGGGTCGCGGCCTCGTCGTTCCAGTAGGAGGGGATCCAGGAGCCGACGAGGGTCAGCGCGGTGGCAAGGGCGAGGACCGCGCTCGCGGGCAGGGTCCGGAGCGCGCGCATCACGCCAGCGTAGAGGCCGGGCTCAGCGCGCCGAGCGCTCGGCGAGACCCTTCGCGTACGCGGCCTGGCCGACGTGCTGCGTGTCGTCGTCGATCACCGAGACCAGCCGCACCCCGAGGGTCACCGGCGGATCCCACTGCTCGTCGACGACGCGCTCGAGGTCCTCGTCGCCGAGCGTGTCGAGGAGGGCGAGCGTCTGCCGGTGCACGGCGTCGGCGTACTCCGCGAGCAGCGCGGCCGGCACCGCGGCGAGCGCCGCCACCTCGGCCGGCTCCTGCCCGTAGCCGGTCTCGTCGGGCCCGAAGGGCAGGCCGGACCGGCCGTGGAAGCCGTCGGCCGTCCACACCTGCTCGTGGCCGGCGAGCGGGGCGAGGTGGTCGTCCTGCACCCGGACGAGATGCCAGACGAGCCAGGCGGGCGAGTTCGAGCGGGCGTCCGCGCGGAACACGAGCTGATCGGGGGTGCTGTCGTCGAGGACGGCGTGCACGTTCTCGTGCACCCGGCCGAAGGCGTCGCGGAGGAGGTCGATGGCTGCGCTCATGCCGCCAGCCTGCCGCTCCCGCGCCCGGTGCGGCACCCCCTCCGCGCGCCTCGGAGGAAGTGCGGAGGCGGGTGCCCGATACTCGGCCCGTGACCTCCGGATCCTCGAACCTGGCGACGAAGCCGTGGCTGACCTCCTACGCGGAGGGCGTGCCCGCCGAGATCGACCCTCCCACCCAGACCCTCGTCGACCTGCTCGAGGACTCGGTCGCGCGGTACCGCCGCGGCACCGCCCTCGAGTTCTTCGGCGCCGAGACCAGCTACGCCGAGCTCGGCGAGCAGGTCGCGCGCGCGGCGGAGGGCCTGCGGCGCCTGGGCGTGCGCGCCGGCGACCGCGTCGCGCTGGTGCTCCCGAACTGCCCGGAGCACGTGGTGGCGTTCTACGCCGCTCTCCGCCTCGGAGCGATCGTGGTCGAGCACAACCCGCTCTACACGCCGCGCGAGCTGCGGCGGCAGTTCGAGGACCACGGCGCCCGGTTCGCGGTCGTCTGGGACAAGATCGCCGACGTCGTCGCGACCATGCCCGCCGACCTGGGCATCGAGCGCGTCGTCTCCGTCGACCTCACCCGCTCCTTCCCGCTCGGCAAGCGCCTGGCGCTCCGGCTCCCCCTGCCGTCGGTGCGCCGGTCGCGCGAGAAGCTGACCGCGACCCCCCGCAGCCGCTCCCTGGTGCCCTTCGCGTCGCTGCTGAAGAACCGCCGCATCGCGCGCTCGCACCCCCGCCCGGTCCTCGGCGACACGGCCCTGCTGCAGTACACGAGCGGCACCACCGGGACGCCCAAGGGCGCGATCCTCTCGCACGCGAACCTCCGTGCGAACGCCCTGCAGGGCCGCGCCTGGGTGCCGGGCCTGCGCGAGGGCGACGAGACGTTCTACGCGGTGCTCCCTCTGTTCCACGCCTACGGGCTGACGCTGTGCCTGACCTTCGCGATCAGCATCGGCGCGAAGGTCGTGCTGTTCCCGACCTTCGACGTCGGCCTCGTGAAGGCGGCCGCGAAGTCGTCGCCGCCCACCTTCCTCCCCGCGGTGCCGCCCGTGTACGACGCGCTGGCCCGCGCCTCCGAGCGCCACGAGCTCGACCTGCGCGGCATCCGCTTCGCGATCTCGGGAGCGATGAGCCTGCCGGTCGCGACGGTCGACCGCTGGGAGCGCGCGAGCCGGGGACTCCTGGTCGAGGGCTACGGAATGACCGAGAGCTCGCCGGTCGCCCTCGGCAACCCGGTCGGCCCGACCCGCCGGCCCGGCACGGTCGGCGTGCCGTTCCCCAGCACGACGATCCGCCTCGTCGACCCCGCCGATCCGTCGGTCGACCGCGGCCCGGGCGAGTCCGGCGAGCTCCTGCTCCGGGGGCCGCAGGTGTTCCAGGGGTACTGGAAGCGGTCGGAGGAGACGGCCGAGGCCCTCCTCCCCGGCGGCTGGCTGCGCACGGGTGACATCGCGACCGTCTCGGCCGACGGCTTCGTGACGATCGTCGACCGGGCCAAGGAGCTCATCATCACCGGCGGCTTCAACGTCTCCCCCTCCGAGGTCGAGGGAGTGCTGGAGTCGCACCCGGACGTGACGCGCGCGGCCGTCGTCGGGCTCCCCCGCGAGGACGGCGGCGAGAGCGTCGCGGCGGCCGTGGTCCTGCGGGCCGGGACGGCCGTGGATCCGGAGGCGCTGCGCGACTTCTGCCGGCTGCACCTGACGCCCTACAAGGTGCCCAGGCGGATCGTCCCGGTGGACGAGCTGCCGACCTCGCTGATCGGCAAGGTGCTGCGCCGCCAGGTGCGCGAGAGTCTGCTGGACTGAGGCGACCGGAGCGGGCGGTGGCCCGCGAGGAGGAGGACGACATGGCGAGGATCGTGCAGTACGAGCGGATCGGCGGGCCCGAGGTGCTCGAGACCGTCGAGGCGCCGGAGCCCGAGGCGGGGCCCGGAATCGTGGTGGTCGCCGTCCGCGCGGCCGGTGTGAACCCGATCGAGTGGAAGGTGCGCTCCGGCCTGCGCCCGAGCCCGCCGTTCGACGGTCCGCGGAGGCTCGGGTCGGACGGCTCCGGCGTGGTCTCCGCCGTCGGTCCGGGAGTGACCGGTTGGAGCGTCGGCGACCGGGTGATCGTCAGCGGCGCCACCGGCACCTACGCGACCGCCGTCGCGGTCTCCCCCGACTCCCTCGATCCGCTCCCCGACGGACTCGGCTTCGAGGAGGCGGCCGCGCTCGGCATCCCGGTCTCCACCGCCCACCAGGCGGTGGTCTCGCTCGGCGTCGCGGAGGGATCGACGTTCGTGGTCCACGCGGGCGCCGGAGCGGTCGGCCGGGCGGCGATCCAGTTCGCCGTCGACCGCGGAGCCCGGGTGATCGCCACGGCGAGCCCGGCGAATCACGAGGCGCTGCGCGCGCTCGGAGCGGTGCCGGTCGCCTACGGGCCCGGACTGCTCGAGCGGCTGCGTGCCGCGGCGCCCGAGGGCGTCGACCGCGTGCTCGACGCGGCCGGGACGGACGAGGCGCTCGCCGCCTCGCTCGCGCTGGTGGAGGATCCGCAGCACGTCGGAACGGTGGTCGCCGGTCCTCGGGCGGCCGAGCTGGGCATCCGGGCCTGGAGCGGCGGCAGTCCCGTGCCGCTGACCGAGGAGGAGCAGCGCCTCCGCCGCGAGGGGGTGCCGCTGGCCGCCCGGCTGGCGAGCGAGGGGCGCTTCGCGGTCGCGACAGGTCCGCGCCTCCCGCTCGAGCAGGCCGCAGAGGCGCACCGGCTCAGCGAGGACGGCCACGTCCGCGGGAAGATCCTTCTCGTTCCCTGAGCCGGGCCGGCTCCCGGCATCCGTCTCCCCACCGCTTCCCCCGCTCTCACCGTCGAGAAGGAGTCCCCGTGTCCACTGACGACACCACCCCCGTGATCCTGGGGGGCGCCCGCACCCCGTTCGCCCGCTTCTCCGGAGCCTTCGCGCCGCTCTCGGGCGTCGAGCTCGGCGCCGCTGCCATCCGAGGGGGTCTCGAGCGCTCGGGCGCCTCCGCGGCCGACGTCGACGCGGTCGTGCTCGGCCAGGTGATCCAGGCCGGAGCCGGTCAGGGCCCCGCCCGGCAGGCCGCGGTCCTCGCGGGCCTGGGCTGGGACGTCCCGGCGGTCACGATCAACAAGCTCTGCCTGTCGGGTCTCACCGCGGTGATCGACGCGGCGCGGATGATCCGGCTCGGCGAGGCGCAGGTGGTCGTCGCCGGAGGGCAGGAGTCGATGACCAACGCGCCGCACCTCCTGCTCGGATCCCGCTCGGGCCTGGGTGTCGGTCCGCGTCCGCTCGAGGACGCACTCCTCCACGACGGCCTGCTCGATCCGTTCGACCGCCGCCTGATGGGGAGGGTGACCGACGACGGCAACGCCGCACGGGGCATCCGCCGCGAGCGCCAGGACGCCTTCGCCGCGCTCTCGCACCAGCGGGCCGCCGCGGCACGGTCCACGGGCGTGCTCGCCGAGGAGATCGTGCCGGTCGCGGTTCCGCAGCGGCGCGGACCGGACCTCGTCGTGTCCGCCGACGACGGGATCCGGGAGGACAGCACGGTCGAGACGCTCGCCCGGCTGGCCCCCGCGTTCTCGCCCGAGGGCACGATCACGGCGGGCAGCTCGTCCCCGATCACGGACGGCGCCGCCGCGCTGGTCGTCGTGTCCCGCGGCTGGGCCCGCGAGCGCGGACTGCCCTGGCTCGCGACCGTCGCCGAGCACGGGCAGGTCGCCGGACCGGACAACTCCCTGCATTCACAGCCGTCGGCGGCGATCCTCCGGGCGCTCGGCCGCCGCGGTGCAGCGGTGTCCGACCTGGACCTGATCGAGATCAACGAGGCGTTCGCCTCCGTCGTCCTCCAGTCGGCGGACGATCTCGGCGTCGAGCCCGAGGCGGTCAACCCCGACGGCGGGGCGATCGCGCTCGGCCACCCTGTGGGCGCCTCCGGAGCACGGCTGGCCCTGCACCTGGCGCTGGCCCTCCGGCGCCGGGGCGGCGGTCTGGGCGTCGCCGCGCTCTGCGGCGGAGGCGGCCAGGGCGAGGCGCTGATCCTCGAGGGCTGACCGGCGGTCCGCCCCCAGGAGCGCGTCGGCGCCTCCGGCTACGCTCGCGGGATGAGCATCCTGAGCGCCGACGGCCTCGCCTTCGTCACCGAGCGCCACCTGGCCACCCTCTCCACCCCCGGCCGCCAGGGCCGCCTGCACGTGGTCGCCGTGGGCTTCACCTACGAGGACGGTGTCGTCCGCGTCATCACCTCCCGCGAGAGCCAGAAGGTGCTCAACGTCCGGCGGGGCGGCACCGCGACGGTCGGGCAGGTCGACGGCATCCGGTGGCTGAGCCTGGGCGGTCCGGCGACGATCGAGGAGGAGCCGGACGCCGTGCAGCACGCCGTCGAGCTCTACTCCCAGCGCTACCGCACCCCGCGCCCGAACTCCCTCCGCGTCGCCATCCGCATCGATGTCGACTTCGCCCTCGCCTCCTCCGGCCTGCGCGCGGAGTAGCCGGGTGGCCCGCGGCGACGCGCTGGGCGGGGGCGGTGCCGTCTCCTCCCTCCGCACCTACCGCTATGTCCGCCTCTCCCTGGTGGCGGCCGTGGTGCTCCTCACGGCCGGCCTCGTCCACCAGCTCGTCGTCGGAGGCCCGCTGCGCTCGATCAGCGCCTCGTACTACACCCCGGTCCGCTCCCTCTTCACCGGGGTGCTCTTCGCGGTCGGCGTCGCGTTGGTCGTCCTCGCCGGGAGGAGCGTGCGGCGCTTCCTCCTGCTGCTGGCGGGCATGACGGCGCCGGTCATCGCGATCGTGCCGGTGCCCCTCGCCTCGGAGGAGCTGCAGCGCCTCGAGGGAGCGGCGTGCCCGGCGGGAGGGGCGTCGTGCCTTCCCGCGACGGCCGCGGATGAGGTCGCCGCCTCCCTGCCCGCCTACCTGGTCACGGCCGCGGCCGTCCTCGTCGCCTCCGTGATCCTGCTCGCCCTCGACCGGGTCCTCGACCGCTGGGCGCTCGTCCGCACCGCGATCGCCGCCGCCCTCCTGATCGCGCTGGCGGCCTGGAGCACGCTCCCGTCGTTCCTGCGGCTCGGCCACTACGCCGCCGCCGGCGTCTTCTTCCTCCTCATCGCCGTCACCGCCGGTCTGCACGCCGTCGCGGTGCGCGAGGAGGGAGCGAGCGGGCCGGGGACGCCGCGCTTCTACTCCCGCTGCTACGCCGTTCTCGCGGTGCTGATCGCCGCGGTCGATGCGGCGCTGGTGCTCCTGCTGCTCACGGGGCGGGGAGCGGAGCTGCTCGGCGAGCAGTGGCTCCTGCTCGGCGAGGCCGTCGCGCTCGCCCTCTTCGGGGTCTTCTGGGTGCTGCAGACCGTCGAGAACTGGGATCGTCCCGACGTGCTGCTCGTCGCGCGGGGCTGAGGGGGCCGGTGACGGACGGCCCCCTCAGCCGCTCAGCGCTTGAGGGTGATCGAAGAGCTCCGCCCGAGGTTGCCCGCGGCGTCGGAGGCGTGCGCGACGATCGCGTACCGCCCGGCCGGGTAGGAGGAGGCCGAGACGGTCAGGCGCCACGTGCCGTCCGACGCCCTCGTCGCGTCGCCCAGCCGCGTGGCTCCGCTCCAGAAGCTCAGCTTCGTCGTGCCGACGTCGTCCTTGGCGGTGGCGACCAGGGTGACAGAGCCGCGCACCGTCGATCCGCTCGTCGGCGCGGTGATGACGGTCTTCGGAGCCGTCGTGTCGCGCGACGGCGCGGGCGAGCCCGTGGGTGCCGGAGCAGGAGCCGCGGTCGGCGCCGAGGTGGGAGTCGGAGCCGGAGTCGGTTCGTCGCCGAGGCCCCAGGCCGTCCACAGCTCCTCCGCGATCATCGCCTGGCCGGCGACGTTCGGGTGGAAGTAGTCGACGTCCGTCGAGAGCTGGTCGAGCGAGATCGGAGCCGCCGTGAGGGCGCCGCCGTCCCACACGCAGTCGTTCGCGGCGGACGCGCAGGCCGATTCCAGTGCCTCGTTGAAGGCGGCCTCCCGGTCCTCCGCCGCCGCGAGCGAGGCGGTGTAGGCCGAGCCGATCAGAGAGGCTCCGGTCGTGGCGTCGACTCCGCGCTGGGTCCGGCAGACCCCGCCCCGAGCCCAGATCGCGGCGCCCGGCGTCGACTTCACAGCGTCCCACTCCGACTCGATGTCCGGGACCGAGCCGACGAGCACCGTCGCCTCCGGCCACTCCTCGCCGATCGAGCGCAGGATCCGGGTCGCCGACGCGGCGAAGGAGGCCGCGGGCGTCATCGCGTAGCCGTCGCGGGAGTCGGGCGAGAGGCTCAGCGAGCAGAGGTCGTTGCCGCCGATCAGCAGCGTGACCACGTCCGGCTTCTCCCCGGCCGCGACCGCGGCGTCGATCCGCGACTCGACTCCGCTGATGACCGCACCCGACTTCGCGTAGTTCACCGCGCGGACCGCCGTCCGCGGATCCGCCGCCGCCATCCGGCTCGCGATCGAGTCGACCGCGGGCGCCGATCCCGTCGCCCAGGAGTTCTCGACGCAGTCGCGGTTCACCCCGCAGGTCGTCGCCGCGCGCGTGATCGAGTCGCCGAGCGCGAGCAGCGTCTGCGTCCCGGACGCCTGCGCCGGCGGTGCCGCCAGGAGCCCCGCCAGGAGCGCGATCGCCCCCGCGCCGACCCCTGCCGCTCTCCGCCGTGCCCTGTGTGCTGTGGTCCCCATGTCGTCCCGTCCCCTGGTCGTCCATCGTTCGAGTGCCTCGCGTGCTGCGAGAGCACGAGGGGCGAGCGTACGTCGCCGCGGATCCCCCGACGGACCGGAGGAGAACGGCTCCCGTCCGGCGCGGCCCGGATGGGGGACGCGGAGGACGTCTGTCGGCGGTCGGGCGGGAGCGATCCGGGAGGGGAGAGGCGGGCGGCCGCGAGCACGACGGCTGCTCACCGCGGAGGACCGGCCTTCGGCCGCAGGGCGGGAACGGCAGGGCAGACGGCGAGCGCGACCAGCACGTTCTCGCAGAGCGGGCCGCCGGGAGAACGGAGAAGGCCCACTCTCTCGAGCGGGCCTTCCGTGGTGGTGGATCCGAGGGGATTCGAACCCCTGACCTCTTCATTGCGAACGAAGCGCGCTACCAACTGCGCCACGGACCCGTGCCTTCCGAGCCGTCACCGGCCCGAACAACTCGTCCACACTAGCACGGACGAGCAGGCGCCTCGCACTCGGGTCAGGCCCCGCGGCGGCGCTGCAGCGCCTGGTCGAGGTCGATCGCGTCGACGCCGTCCACGACGCCCATCGCGGCGAAGCGGGAGGAGGGACGCGGAGCCTCGGGAGCGGGAGCGGCGGCACGCGGGACGCGCAGCGGCGCCACCTCGGGAGCGGTCGCGGCGGCGCGCTGGGCGAGCTCCGCCTCCGCCGCGGCGGTGCGCAGGCGCTCCACGGCGTCGATCGACGCCATCGCGGAGGCGGCGACCGTGCCCCGGGAGAGGTACAGCGGCTTGGGGAGCGGCTGCGGCGTCCAGCTCGCACGGTCCTCGGCGAGCTCCTCGGAGGCGTCGTCCGCCGCCTCCTCTGCGAGCTCGGCCTCGAAGACCTCGGCGCGCCGGCGCTCGGTCGCGGCGGCCGTCGTCGCTGCCGCGGCCGGAGCGGCCGCGCGGCGGCGACCCGGCGCCAGCAGGATCAGCGTGCCGAGCCCCGCGACGGCGAGGAGCAGGCCGACGAGCGGCACCGCACCCGTGCCGCCGAAGGGCAGCATCATGAGCCCGACCAGCGCGGCGACCGCCCCGACCAGCACGGCCAGCGCGGCGCCCTGGCGCCAGCGCAGGACCGAGGGCCCTGACCGCGTGCTCCGCCGTGCGCTCGCGGTCGCCCGTCGCAGCGCGTCGCGCGCCGCCTTCTCCGCCTGTGCCAGCTCCATCGCCTGTGCCTTCTCTTCGGCTCGTCGTCGTGTCTCGGTCACCCGGAGCCGGCGCTGCTGCAGCGCCACCTCGCGGGCCGTCGCCTCCGCACGCACGTGCTCGGGCACTTCCGCGGTCTCGGCGAGGATCCGCAGCGTCTGCTGCAGCCTCACCGCGTTGCGCTCGGTCGCGTTGTACGACCGCCTGCGCATCCACGTGGGGATCAGGTAGGCGACCCACAGAACGGCGGCGAGCGCCCAGACGACGCCCCCGCCCAGCCAGTCGCTACTCATGCGGACAACGCTAGGAGCACCGGGCACTCCCGTCCGTCATTACGGGTAGGTGTGTCCGTGCGGATCGCGGATCAGCCGGGGCCCCGTCGGAGGGACACCGGCGCCGTCGGAGGGTCCGGAGAGACCCGAGCGGCGGGAGGCGCGGAGGTCCGCGTCGGTCGGCACGCCGACCTCCGACGGGACCTGCCCGTCGAGGTAGCGGCGGAGCACGCCGCGGGGCACCTCCTCCGCCACGAGGGCGAAGCAGAAGTGGTCGCGCCAGTCGCCGTTGATGTGGATGAAGCGCCGCCGCAGGCCCTCGTAGCGGAAGCCGAGCTTCTCGACGACGCGCAGACTCGGCCGGTTCTCCGGGCGGATGCAGATCTCGATCCGGTGCAGGCCCAGGTCGAGGAAGGCGTGGTCGGCCGCGAGGGCCACGGCGATCGGAGTGATCCCCCGCCCGGCGTAGCGCTCGGACACCCAGTAGCCGATCGACCCGGAGGAGAGCGAGCCGTACCCGATGTTCGAGATGTTGAGCTGCCCGGCGAGCTCGCCGTCCCAGTCGATGAGGAACGGCACTCCGCCGCCGGCCCGCGCGTTCTGCTGCAGCGAGCGGATGCTGGCGCGCACGTCGAACGCGGCGCCTCCCCGGGGGTCGGACGCCTCCCACTGGCGCAGCCACGACCGGTTCGCGATCAGCTCCCGCTCGAGAGGGCGGGCGTCGCGCACGCGGATGGGGCGGACGGTGACACGACCCTCGGTGAGCGTCGGGATCGGGAGCGGCATGATGCGACCCTACTGCTCCGCCGCACTGCGGGAGGGGGACTGGACTCCGGGGCATTCCGTGCTTCCGTGGAACGGAGGAACGGACGGGATCCCCCGCCTCAGCAGGGGGTCCCGTCCGTTCCGGAGGCGCGCTCGCCGGGGCTCAGAGGCCGGCGACGAAGTCCTTCAGCCAGGGCTTGAGGTCCTTGCCGAGGTCGTCGCGGTCGGAGGCGAGCTGCACGATGGCCTTGATGTAGTCGAGCTTGTCGCCGGTGTCGTAGCGGCGGCCGCGGAACACGACGCCGTAGACGCCGCCGAACTCGGCCGGATCCTGGGCCATGCGCTCCAGCGCGTCGGTCAGCTGGATCTCGCCGCCCTTGCCCGGAGCGGTGTGCTCGAGCACGCCGAACACGTCGGGCTTCAGCACGTAGCGGCCGATGATCGCGAGGTTCGAGGGGGCGTCCTCCTTGGAGGGCTTCTCGACCAGGCCGGTGATCCGCACCACGTCGTCCTCGTCGGTCGCCTCGACCGCCGCGCAGCCGTAGAGGTGGATCTGGTCGGGGTCGACCTCGAGCAGCGCGACCACCGTGGTGTCGCGCTGCTCGGCGACGTCGATCATGCGCGAGAGCAGCGGGTCGCGGGCGTCGATCAGGTCGTCGCCGAGGAGCACGGCGAAGGGCTCGTCGCCGACGTGGCGCTGCGCGCGGGAGACCGCGTGGCCGAGGCCCTTCGGCTCGCCCTGACGGACGAAGTGCACGTCGGCGAGGTCGCTGGCGTACTTGACGTGCTCGAGCTTCTTGTCGTCCTTCTTCTGGGACAGGTTCTGCTCGAGCTCGGGCACCGAGTCGAAGTGGTTGGCGAGCGCGTTCTTGTTGCGCCCGATGATCACGAGCACGTCCTGGAGGCCGGCGTCCGCCGCCTCCTCGACCACGTACTGGATCGCCGGCTTGTCGACGACCGGCAGCATCTCCTTGGGGATGGCCTTCGTCGCCGGCAGGAAGCGGGTGCCGAGACCTGCGGCGGGGATGACTGCTTTGCGGATTCGAGTGCCCATGGGGCGCCATCCTAGCGGCGGGGGAAGTCGCGGGAGTTTCGCGCCAGGACCGGCGACAGAAGGCGCCGGACCCCGTTCCGGGGCGGTCCGGGACGAGCGTCCCTCAGGGTCGTCCGTGCGGAGGCCGGCGCGGGGCCCGGTTCTAGACTGAGCGCATGCCAGCCGACATCACGCACGAGAAGCGGGCGCTGCGCGCCGAGCTGCGCGAGCGCCGCCGCACGCAGACCTCGACCGCTCGCGACCAGGCCGCGGAGCAGATCACCGCCCACCTGATCGAGCTCGCCACCCGCGTGGGGGCCCGCTCCCTCGCGTGCTACCTCTCCGCTCCGGACGAGCCGAGCACCCGGCCGTTCCTGGGCTGGGCCGAGAGCCACGGCATCCGCGTCCTCTTCCCCGTCTCGCGCCAGGACGGCCTGCTCGACTGGGCGGTCGGCGACGGCCACACCGAGACCCAGGGCCTGTTCGGCATGCCCGAGCCCGTCGGGCAGCTGCTCGGCCCCATCGCGATCAACGACGTCGACCTCATCGTCGTCCCGGCCGCCACCGTCGACCGGCAGGGGATGCGGATGGGCTGGGGGCGCGGCTACTTCGACAAGACCCTCGGCTCGATGGAGAAGTGCCCGCCGGTCTACGCCGTCGTCTTCGACAGCGAGCTCGTCGACCGGGTGCCCAGCGAGGTCCACGACCAGGCCGTCGACGGAGTCGTCACTCCCTCCGGCATCGTCGACCTGCGCCACTGACCCCGTCCTCCTTCTCCCCCACCCGCCTCCGAGGAGCCCCCTGTGCCCACCTACTCCTACCGCTGCACGCAGTGCGGCAACGCCTTCGACATCCAGCAGAAGTTCACCGACGACACGCTCACCGAGTGCCCGAGCTGCCAGGGGGCGCTGCGCAAGGTGTTCAGCGCGGTCGGCGTGACCTTCAACGGCTCGGGCTTCTACCGCACCGACTCCCGCTCCGGCGGGAAGTCGAGCGAGGGCGGCTCCTCCTCCTCGGGTGCCGGCTCGTCCGGCTCGGGCGCATCCGGCTCCGGCTCATCCGACTCGTCGTCGGGCTCCTCGGGATCGGGCGGCTCCTCCTCCGGATCCTCGGGTTCATCGGGCTCGGGCGGCTCCTCGTCCGGCTCGGGGTCCTCGGGCTCCGGATCGTCCTCCTCCTCGTCGTCCTCGGGCTCCTCCGGGTCCTCCTCCTCGGGTTCCTCCTCCGGGAGCTGACCCGCCACCCACCGCTCACGGCAGAAACGGAACCATCATGATCAACGGCTTCAAAGAGTTCATCCTCCGCGGCAACGTCATCGACCTGGCTGTCGCCGTGGTCATCGGCGCCGCCTTCACGACCATCGTCAACGCGATCGTGACGGGGATCTTCAACCCGCTCATCGGCGTGATCTTCGACGCCTCCTCCCTCGAGGCCCTGGTCTGGCCCATCCGACCGGGAGAGAACGGCGAGGACCCGACCGTCATCGCCTACGGCTCGGTCATCTCGGCCCTCATCCAGTTCGTGATCGTCGCCTTCGTCCTCTACTTCGCGTTCGTCCTGCCGATCAACCACCTCAAGAACGCCGCGTTCGCCAAGAAGGCCGCCGACGCCCCCGCCGCGGAGGACAAGGCCCCCACCGAGCTCGAGCTCCTCTCCGACATCCGCGACCTGCTCGCCAACAACGGCACCGCCACCACCGCGAACTCCGGCAAGCACGTCGACTGAGTCGCTCTGTCTCCTTCCGCCGGAGGCGGAAGAGGACCGCGGTCGGCTTCCCGATCGGGGAATGCTTCGCAGAGCGTTGTGCGAACGGTGCGTCCGAAACGTCGGCACGCGTTTCGGACGGCGCCTGCACCTTCGGGAGGTCGCCGAACGGGACCTTCGGCGTCTCCGACGGGGGCTGATCGGCCCTGTCTCCACGCGCTCCTCGATACCGGCGGGCACCGGGCGGGAAGCGGTCGGTCAACGGGCACCGGACGGGTGCGGTCGTCAGCGGGCATCGGTCGGGAAGCGGTCGGCCACCGTGGACGGGCCCGACGTGATCGGTCGCCAGACGTCCGCGTGACGTGTCCGCTCGTCGAGCGGGGGCGTGCCGGGGTGAGGCCCGAGGTCGTCGACGGGACCGGCGTCGACTCGCGGACCGCCAGCCGCGCGGGTGGAATCAGTAGTGCGGGGGGACGTCCTGGCGCAGGCGCGCGTCGTTCGGGCCGGTGTCGGGGCGCGCGGGCGGCGCGGAGGGGTCGGCGATCGGAGCGTCGTGCGGGGACGGATCGGTGCCCGGCTTCGCGGGGAGCGTCGCCCGCCGACCGCCGCGGGTGCGCCGCAACGGGCGGTCGGCACCCGCGGGGGCGTCGGGATCCTGCGCCACGATCAGTCGCGCGGCAGCGGCTCGACGGGCTGCGTCTCCCCCGACGCCGGAGCGGCGGCGGCAGCAGGAGCGGCGGGAGCAGCAGCGGTGGGAGCAGCAGCCTCGCCGGCGGCGGGAGCAGGGGTCTGCTCCTCCCCCGCGGTCGCACCGATCAGCCCGGCCACCCGCGCGGCCACGGCCTCGGGGTCGGCGAACAGCTCGAAGTTGTGCACCCGCAGGTAGTGCCAGCCCAGCCGGCGCAGCAGCTCCGGACGCAGGCGCAGCGACACGCGCAGGCTCTGCGTGCTCACGTCGCGGTCGGTCTCGACCACCACGGCACGGGTCCCGTGCGCGGCGACGAGGGCCAGCTTGCCCTTGTGCCCGATGTTGACCCGGAGTCCACGGCGCTCGAGGCGCGCGGCGAGATCCACCAGCATCGGCTCCGAGTAGTCGTCGCGGTCGCTCGGCTGGACGCGGTCCTCCGCCTCCTGCAGCACCTGCGCGAGCGCGACCATGCCGTAGCGCATGCGCGACTCGTCGATGTCGCCCGGGCGGAAGCACGAGACGATGTCCATCGAGCGGCGGGCACGGGTCATCCCGACCGCTAGCAGACGCTCTCCGCCCGGCTCCGCGAGCGCGCCGAAGTTCGACAGCAGGCGGCCGTGGGGCGTCCGGCCGTAGCCGATCGAGAAGATGACGCGGTCGCGGCTCTGCGCGACCGACTGCTCCAGAGTCACGACGGCGAAGGGCTCGGGCCGATCGCCGAGGATGAAGTCGCTCAGATCGGTGCGCTTGGCGAAGGCCGTCAGCACCGCCTGCTGCACCCGCACGGCGTGGCGAGGACTCGCGGTGATGACCATCAGCGACTCGCGCGGACGGATCACCGCGTGCTCGAGCACCAGCTCGACCACCTTCGCGACCTCGGCGTCGACGGACTCGACGGCTCCCGAGTCGTTCTCGGGCATGCCGTGCCCGCTCGCGATGTAGTGGAAGCGGAGCGAGTCGTGTCCGAGAAAGGATCCGGCCCAGGGCAGGGAGTCGATGCGGCCGCCGTAGAAGCGGCGGTTGACCAGCTCGGCCAGGTCCTCGCCGCCCGCGCGGTAGCTGCGGGTGAGCGTGACGGTGTTGAGCAGCTCGCCGAGTCGGGCGAGCGCCGACTGGGCGTGCAGCGCCTCCACGTCGGTCCGCGAGGCGGTGGAGCCGAACTCCGGCGTCTCGTCGACGCGCAGGCCGAAGGGAGTGGGGGTCTGCGTGACCGGGTCGCCGAACGCGACGACCTGCTTGGCCCGGCGGATCGCTCCGACGTTCTCGGCCAGCGTGGTCGCCCCGGCATCGACGAGGAACACCGCGTCGAAGGTCGTCTCGGTGCCGATGCGGTGCACCTCGTACGGCGAGGCGAGCCAGGCCGGAGCGAGCACGCGCGAGAGGTGCGGAGCGGCCTTCTGCAGCTCCTGAGGGGTCGTCGCCGCCTCGGTGCGCAGCAGCGCGCGCAGCGCGTCGCGCTCCTGCGGCCAGTCGACGAGCCCGATCTTCCAGGTCTCGGAGAGCTTCCAGGCCAGCAGCTCGGCGCTCGAGGCGGCGTGCGCCTCGTCGACGAGCTTGAAGTCGGCCTCGAGCCGGTCGAGCACGCTCGTGTTGCCGCCGAGCAGCGCACGCTCGTCGGTCAGCATGATCTCGAGCGCCGAGCGCCACCAGGCCAGGTCCAGCTCGCCCGCGACCAGCTCGGCCGGCACGTGGCGGCGCGAGAGGTCGGTGAGCAGCGGGTCCAGGCCCCAGTCGCGCAGGGTGGCGAGGAGGGTCGTCCGCTCCTGGAGGTTGGCCAGCACCTCGCTGTCCTCGGCGAGGCCGGACACCATCGAGGCCAGCTCGGCGAGAGGGAGCGAGGCGAGCTGCAGGTTCGTCCCGCGGCGGCCGAGCGGCTCGTCGAGACGGCTCAGCTGGTCGGTCACCTGCTGGTAGGCCACCTGCACGTCGGCGACGCCGACCGGGACCTCGGGGATCGTGCCGGCGACCGCGTAGCGCTGCCACAGCGTCCGCTGCTGCTGCACCCGGCGGAGCGCCGCGTTGAGGTCGGTGACGTGCGCGCCGGGACGCAGGTACTCGCGGGCGAGCTTCTTCAGGCGTCGGCGGTTGGTGGACGACATCTCGGCGGCCTCGCGGCGCGGCGAGGTGGCGACGATGAGGTCCTGGATCGAGCGGTCGAAGACGGCCGGCTGGAACTTGTCCAGCGTCTCGCGGACGTCCTGCAGCAGGCGCAGGTAGATGCCGAGCTCGGCGACCGACTCGAACGGGCGCATCCGCGTCTGGCCGATGACGTCCTGGGCGCGGTCGAGCAGGCGCGGCAGGTCGCGCAGGTGCAGGCGCTTGGCCAGCTCGTGGGCGATCTCGGCGTCGGCGGTGGAGTCGAACTGGGCCCCGTACCAGGGCGAGTCGCCCGGGCCGTAGCGGAACTCGCCCAGGCGCGCCGACTCGATCAGCATCCGGGTCGCCTCGGGGCGGCTGTGCGCGAGAGCGGTGACGGAGCGGCGGTCGAGGCGGGCGGCGGTCGACGGGGGCGTCCGCAGCTGCGAGAGGCGGGCGAGCTCCTCGAGGGCCTGCAGCGCCGAGACGCCGAAGCTCTCGTCGCGCCGGGAGAGCGCGCCGCGGTAGTCGAGCAGCACCTTCCGCAGCCGGAGCAGGGCGTCGTCGATCTCGCTGACGGAGGGGCGCGCGGCCTTCTCGTTGCGGCCGATCGACTGGATGAGGTCGCGGCGGAGCGTGCGGGGCCCGACCGCGATGCCGCCCAGGCCCGCCGAGAGCAGGCGCTGGTGGATGCTGTCGAGGCTCGACCGGCGGGCGCTGACGACCAGCACGCGCTTGTGCTGGGCGGCCAGGGCGCCGATCGCGTTGACGATGGTCTGGGTGCCGCCCGTGCCGGGAAGGGTCTTCACGACGAGCGAGTTGCCGGCCGCGATGTTCGCGATCACCTGCTCCTGCTCGGCGTCCGCGTCGAGGAGGAGGTTGTCGGTCGCCGGAGGACGCTCGTCCTGCGGGATGATCGACGCCACCTTCTGCGACTGCTGCAGCGCCCGCTTGGCGGCCGGGTTCCCGGCGACGGCGTCGAGGACCGGGTGCTCGAGCATCCGGGCGTCGCGGAGCATGTCGCCCGCCACGTCGGCGAAGCTCGAGACCACGAGGCGCGGGTGCACGGCGAACCACGGCAGGTGCGAGGTCAGGCCGCGCAGCTGGTCGATGACCGGCTGCGGCTTGAAGACGCCGTTCTGCACGGCCAGCTCGACGAACTGCTCGGGGTCGATCGTGATGCCGAACTGCTGCTTGAGGGCGCGCGCGAGCTGCGGATTGAAGTAGGGCTGGCCCTTGAGCTTGAGCTCGAAGTCGCGACCGTAGCGGCGGATGGCGAGCGGGCGCAGGAGCACGGGTGCGGTGAACTCCGTGTCGCCGGCGCGCCACTGGGCGAGGCCGATGGCGAGGTGGACGCCCTCGATGCCGCGGACCGAGCGCAGCTCGATCCCCTTGTCGGTGATCGCACCCGCGGCGTTCTTCGCGGTGCGCAGGGCGAGCTCGTCGCGGATGAGCGAGGAGAGGAGCGTCGTCTTGCCCGAGATGAACGGGGGCAGCCCGCCGGGGTGCGTGGTCGAGAGCTCGATGCGCGTCCGGGGCGAGTCCACGAAGTGGAGCAGGGGCGACGGACCGCCGACCTTGGCGAGCTCGTCGCGCCACGACTGCCACACCGGATCGGCCACGTTGCCGCCCTGGTAGCCGGCCTCGCCGCTCGTCACCTGCACGGGAGAGGTCGCCGTCGGGGAGAGCCGATGCGCGGACGCCTCCCCCTGGTCACCGGATTCGGGTGAGGTCGCCACCGGTCCGGCTCCTGGGAAATCGTCGACTCGTTGCACACGGACACCCTAAACCGGGCACCTCCGAAAGGCCGTAGCGACGCGGGTCGGCGGCACGGCACCTCCGTGCGGCTCACCGGGCCGGAGCATCGGAGGAACGCGGAGCCCAGGGTCGGATCGGCGAGCGCGTCCGCCCGATCGGGGCGGGCGGGGGGCTCAGGAGGGCCAGACGGCCAGGGGCGGCGCCGTCTCGACCCGGCGCTCGTCGCCGACCACGCGGATCCGGCTGCTCACGCGGTCGTGCCCGGCGGCCGCGGCGACCGCGGTCATGACGAGCCGGGCGTGGTCGCGCGTGAGATGCCCGAAGGCGCTCCGCAGATCGACGGGGCGGCCGGTGGCGAGCGACACGGCGATGCGCGCGACCGCCTCCTCCGAGAGGTCGAGGAGGCACGCCTGCTCGGCGAGGACGGCGAAGTCGATCCGCGGCGCGGCCTCCGTGGCGGCACCGGCCGCCCACGGGTGCTCGGGGCGGAGGCATCCGGCGCGGACGAGGAGCTGCTCCGCGGCCTCGAGGCCGGGCCCGGCGAGGACGGGGATCATGCCGCGGTCCGCTCGGCGCGGCGCCCGGAGGCGCGGACCCCGACGGACACGACGGCCGACAGCAGGCAGGCGACGCCGGCGATCAGCGGCGCGAGCCAGCCGAGGACGCTCACTTCGTCGACGTCCGTGCCGAAGTACTGCCAGTGCGCGATGGCGTAGACGAAGAGGGAGAAGAAGCAGAGCGCGACGCCCGTGAGCGCCGACACCAGGTCTGCCGGACGGACGAGGGGCTCGTGCTCCGCCGAGGCGGCCTGCTCGATCGCGGGCTCGGAGAGGGCGGCGGCGGGGACCTGCGGGAGGGTCGCGGTGGCGGGGTGCTGCGTCATGTCTCCGAGGGAACCAGCCGCGCGGTGTCACGGTCGTCACTCGCTGGCATGACGTCCTGAGCCGAGCGGATGGTGGCGCAGTCGGCCGGTCAGGGAGCGAAGGGGACGTCCGCTCGGGCCGGTCGGCGTCCGAGCGACGACTGGAACCGCAGCAGGTACCCGTCGGGATCGGCGACCACCAGCTGACGGACGCCCGCCTCCTCCGCTCCGACCCGGTACCAGCCTGTCTCGAGCGGCGAGAACAGCGGCGTCCCGGCCTCGGCGAGCGCCGCCGCCGTCCGGTCCGCGTCGTCGACGTGCAGCTGCAGGTTCATCCCCCGGCCGAGCGGGCGCTCCAGCGGTGCCGCGATCCAGTTGCGGCCCCGCTCCGCCTCTTCGAGCATCACGTGCGCGGAGCCGAGGACCAGGTACGCGAAGCCCTCCTCGGGCCGGGCGTAGTGGATCCGGAACCCGCAGGGACCGCACCAGAACCCCAGGCTCCGGTCGAGGTCGGCGACGAGCAGCTCGGGGACGAGATCGGGATCGGCCATCCGCGCGGTCTACGCCTCGGCGCCCTCGGGGCGCTTCGTGCGGCCCGGGAGCAGGAGCAGGCCCGAGACGCCCACGACGATCAGCAGGATGGCCGCGACCGTGACGAAGGAGGCCAGCGCCAGCACGGGCATGATGATCGTCAGGACGCCCGCGATGACCGAGGCGATCCCTGCCGCGATCGGCAGCCACGCGGGGCCGGCGACGGTGCGGCCGCTGGTGATGCTCGAGACGCCGTCGAGGATCCAGCCCGCGCCGATCACGAGGCCCAGGACGCTCAGCGACTCGAACGGGTTCGACAGGCACAGGATGCCTGCGACCAGGATCAGGGCGCCGAGCAGGCCCGCGAGCCAGCGCACCCGGGCATCGAGCCGCGAGGCGGTGAAGGCCAGCAGCAGGCGGAAGACGCCCGCGGCGATCAGGTGGATGCCGAAGACGATGGCGACGGTCAGCAGCGTCGGACCGGGGATCAGGACGGCGATGACGCCGAGCACGATCGCGATCAGCGAGACGGCGATGATCCACCAGCGCTCGACGGAGGTGCGGGACATCGTGGGCGCGGCGGTCTCGGACATGGCGTTCCTTCGCGTCGGGGAGTGCGGACCCCTCGAACGTTAGGGCACCGGGGCGGGGTGGCGCGGGGCCTTGCGCCCGCCCGCCCGTGGACGCAGGTCAGTGGCGCGATCCGGTGCGCGCCGCGGCACGGTGCCGCCGCACGCGGCGCACCACGAGCGCGAGCAGCAGCACGCCGAACGCGCTGTAGATGATCGCGTCGAGCACGCCCGCGTACTGGTCGACGAGCTCGTACTGCGTACCCAGGGCTGCGCCGAGGCCGATCAGCAGGCCGTTCCAGACGCCGGAGCCGAGGATCGTCAGTCCCGAGAACAGCAGCAGGTTCATCCGCTCGGCCCCCGCGGGGAGCGAGATGAGGCTGCGCACGCCCGGGATGAGGCGACCGAAGAGGACCGCCCAGGTGCCGTGCCGGCGGAACCAGCCGACCGCCTTCTCGAAGTCCTCGCGGTCGACCAGCGGGAGCTTGGAGAGCAGGCGGATCGAGCGCTCCGTGCCGATGCGGTGGCCGAGCGCGTAGAGGATCAGGCCGCCGAGGTAGGCGCCGAGGGTCGCCGTGATCACGACCAGCACCAGGTTCATCCGGCCCTGCTGGGCGAGGAAGCCGGCCAGCGGCAGCACGAGCTCGCTCGGGATCGGTGGGAACACCGTCTCGATCAGCGTCAGCAGGCCGACGCCCGCCTCTCCGAGCGCGGCGATCACCCGCGCGGCGACGCCGACGAGCCCGGAGAGCTCGTCGATGCTGTCGGAGGAGGAGGCGGTCGCCACGGAGGCGGGGGCGAGGGCGAGGGTCGCGATCGTCATGACTGAGAAGCTACTCAGTCCGCGGAGCGCGCACCTGGGAATCCGGCGGCCCGCTCAGGGGCGGCCGGTGAGCACGACGGTGTCCGATCCCTGCAGCCGCACCTCGACCGAGGCGATCTCGGAGAGCGGGAGCCCGGTGGCGAGGCTGGGCTCCATCGTCGTCCCTGGCGCGCTCGTCCACGATCCGACGGCCTCGGTGCCGCCCGAGGTGTCCGTGACGTAGAGGACGTAGCCGGCCGAGCCCGCGTACTGCTCGGCCGTGTCGGCCCAGCTGCAGTCCATGTCGATCCGCGTGCCCCACTGCTGCGGCACGAACCGCACGGAGGCCTCGACGGGGACGCCCGGAGCCGCGGCGAGCGAGACGGTCGAGCCGACGGTCTCGACGGGGGCGAGGGACGGGCCGATCGCGAGCGGCAGGGCGACGGCGGCGGCGGCCGAGACGCCCGCGGCGGCGAGCACCAGGCCCGCGATGCGCAGCCGCGTCCGGCGGCGGACGGAGTCGGTGGCCGCGGCGAGGCGGGTCAGCAGTGCCGCCGGAGCCGGATCGCCGGCCGCCTCCGGCTCCTCGACCAGGCGCATCGCCTCGTCCTGGGGCAGGTGGGCCAGCAGGCCCGGCAGCGGGACGAACTCGGCGAGGGACTCGCGGCAGCCGGGGCAGGCGCGCAGGTGCAGCTCGTACTCGCGGCGGTCGGCGGCGGTCATGGATCCGAGGAGGTACGCGGCGTCCCAGTCGCGGAAGGGGTCGTCGTGCCGGTCGTCGGAGGAGGGGTCGCGGTTCACAGCTCCGTCACCCCCCGCTCCTGCAGTGCGAGCTTGAGGGCCCGCATCCCGTAGTGCATCCGCGACTTGACGGTGCCCGGGGCGATCCCCAGCAGCGCGGCGATCTCGGTGACCGTGCGGCCGCCGTAGTAGGCGTGCACGATGACGGCGCGGTGGTCGTGGCTCAGTCCGCTGAGCGCGTCCGAGAGCAGCCAGGCGTCGAGCACCTGGTCGGTGCGGTCGGCGGTCGGGCGCTCGGGGACCTCGTCCGTGCCCAGCTCCCGGGCGTAGCGGGCGCTGCGGCGGTCGTCGATGACGAGGTTCCGGGCCACGGTGTAGAGCCAGGAGCGGGCGGCGGCCTCGCCCTGGGCGAGGATCTCGGGGTGCTTCCAGGCGCGCAGCAGCGCCTCCTGCACGACGTCCTCCGCCATCTGGCGGTCGCCGGTCAGGCGCAGCACGAACCGCCAGAGCGCGCTGGCGTGCTCGTCGTGCAGCGCACGCAGCATCTGGGCCTGATCCTCGGACATCTCCACCTCTTCCTGCACCAACGTAACGGGGGCCCGAACGGTTCAGCCGGTTCGCGCGAGCGGCCGCACTCTGGTACTCCGGAGTCGATGACCTTCCCCGATGCCGACGACGCCGCCCGCGTGCGCTCCTTCCTCCGCGACAACCGCTCGCGGATGCTCGACGACGTCCGGCACCTCGTGATGATCGAGAGCCCCAGCGACTCCCTCGAGGCGCTCGGCGAGCTGCACGCCTTCCTGGTGCACTGGGTGGGAGAGCGGCTCGGGCACGACGCCGACGTGCAGCACCGGCGTGCGCAGGACGCGCCGACCGCGACCAGCTGGACCGTCCCGGCGAGCGGCGGCGCGAGACCGCACCGGGGCACGCGTCCGTTCGTGGCGCTGCTCGGCCACTACGACACGGTGTGGCCCCTGGGCACGACCCGCTCCTGGCCCTTCGCCGTCGACGGCGACCGCCTGAGCGGACCGGGCAGCTACGACATGAAGGCCGGGCTGGTGCAGATGGTGTGGCTGGTGGCCGCGCTCCGCCACGCCGGCGTCCCGCATCCGGCCGTCCGCCTGGTGATGAGCGGGGACGAGGAGATCGGCAGCGCCGCCTCCCGCCCGTTCCTGGAGCGGCAGTGCGCGGGCGCCGACGCGGTCCTGGTGTTCGAGGGCGCGATCGGCGACGCGGTCAAGACGGCGCGCAAGGGCATCGGGCGCTTCGTGATCGACGTGGTCGGGGTCGAGGCGCACGCCGGGGTCGAGCCGGAGAAGGGGGCGAGCGCGATCCACGAGCTCGGCTCGCTGATCCCGCGGGTGCTGGCGATCGCGCGGGAGGAGGAGGGCACCTCGGTCAACATCGGAGTGGTCTCCGGCGGCTCGCGGGTCAACGTGACGACGGCCCGCGTGCGCCTGGAGCTGGAGGCGCGGATCCGCGGATCCGCCGAGGCCGCCCGCGTCGAGGCCGAGCTCGACGCGCTCGCCGCCGCCGACCCGCGCATCCGGCTGGAGGTGCGCGGCTCCTGGGAGCGGCCCGTCTTCGAGCGGACCGCCTCCGTCGCCGCGCTCTACCGCAGGGCCGAGCGGGTCGCGAAGCGGATCGACGTCCCCCTCCGCGAGATCGCGGTCGGCGGGGCGAGCGACGGCAACCTCGTCGCCGCGCTGGGCCTGCCGGTCCTCGACGGGCTCGGCGCCCCGGGCGAGGGTGCGCACGCGCGCAGCGAGGCGATCGGCATCGAGGGCATGCTGGAGCGGACGGCGCTCGCCGCGCTGCTGGTCGCCAGCTTCGGCGACGAGCACTGACCGGCTGCAGAGGAAGGACGAGCGGATGACCCTGTACGAATCGCGCCCCGTGGGCGTCGTGATCGAGGCTCCGGCCGCGGAGGTGTACGCCTTCGTCTCCGACCCGGCGAACCTCCCGCGGTGGGCCGCGGGCCTCGCCTCCTCCGCGCTCGAGCAGGTCGACGGACGCTGGTTCGCCGACTCGCCGATGGGCCGGGTCGAGGTGCGCTTCGCCCCGCAGAACCCGTTCGGCGTCGCGGACCACGAGGTCACGCTCCCCGACGGGACGGTGGTGGACAATCCGCTCCGGGTGCTCGTGAACGGGGACGGCGCCGAGGTGGCCTTCACCGTGCGGCGGCGCCCCGGGATGAGCCTCGACGACTGGGACGAGGACTGCGCGCGGGTCGCGGACGACCTCGAATCGCTCCGGCTGCTGTTCGAGCGCGGGGCGCTGTAGGTTCGTCACAGCTCCGGCGCAGGGCCGGCACCCGTGAGAACGAGGACGCGATGACCTCCCCCGATCGTCCGAGCACCCGCCCCGCAAGCGGCATCGAGCTCAACGGCCTCGACACGATCCAGGAGTCGGAGCGGCACGGCCGCCCTCGCGACCTGTTCTGGCCGTGGTTCGCCGCGAACGTGTCCGTGCTCGGGCTGAGCTACGGCTCCTTCCTCCTCGGCTTCGGCCTCTCCTTCGGGCAGGCGACGCTCGTCAGCGTGATCGGGATCGTCGTCTCGTTCCTCTTCTGCGGTCTGGTCGCCGTCGCCGGCAAGCGCGGCTCCGCCCCCACGATGGTGCTCAGCCGGGCGGCCTTCGGGGTCGACGGCAACCGCCTCGTCTCGGTGATCTCCTGGCTGCTCACGGTGGGCTGGGAGACGGTGCTGGCCTCCCTCGCGGTGCTCGCGACGGCGACGGTGTTCGAGGAGTTCGGCTGGGACGGCGGCGTGCTCACCAAGGTGGTCGCGCTGATCGTGGTCGCCGCGCTCATCGTGATCGCCGGGATCGCGGGCTTCCGCCTGATCATGCGGCTCCAGCTCGCGATCACCGTCGCGACCGCCGTGCTGACCGTGGTCTACGTCGTGCTCGTCCTCGACCGGATCGACCTCGCCGCCGTCGGCGCCCTGCCCGCGGGCTCGGCCGCCGCGGTCATCGGCGGGCTCGTGTTCATGATGACCGGCTTCGGGCTGGGCTGGGTGAACGCCGCGGCCGACTACTCCCGCTACCTCCCCCGCGGTGCCCGCACGAGCGGAGTGATCGCGTGGACGACGATCGGCGGAGCGGTCGCGCCCGTCGTGCTGGTGGTCGTCGGCCTGCTGCTGGCCGGCTCCTCGCAGGAGCTCTCGGACGCGATCGCCGCGGACCCGATCGGCGCCCTCGCCGGGATCCTGCCGACCTGGTTCCTGCTCCCCTTCATCGTCGTTGCGCTGCTCGGCCTGATCGGCGGGGCCGTGATGGACATCTACTCCTCGGGCCTGGCGCTGCTCAGCACGGGGCTCAAGGTCTCGCGGCCGGTGGCCGCCGGGATCGACGGCGTGCTGATGGTCCTCGGAGCGGTCTACGTCGTGTTCGTCGCGGGCGACTTCCTCGGCCCGTTCCAGGGCTTCCTGATCACCCTCGGCGTGCCGATCGCGGCCTGGCTCGGCGTCTTCCTCGCGGACCTCCTCCTCCGTCGGCGCGACTACGACCAGGAGGCCCTGTACGACTCCCGCCGCCGCTACGGCAGCGTCTCGGCGGTCCCCGTGGCCCTCGTGCTGATCGGCGCGGTCGTCGGCTGGGGCCTGGTGGTCAACTACTCCCCCGGGTTCGAGTGGGAGGGCTACCTCCTCGGCCCGCTCGGCGGCCGCGACGGTGACTGGGCCGGCGCCAATCTCGGCGTCCTCGTGGCGCTCGTGATCGGCTTCGCAGGGACGCTCGCGCTCTCGCGCGGGGCCGTCCGCCGCCAGGAGGCCTCGGCGTGAGCCTGCTCGTCGCGATCGACCTGCAGCACGTCTTCGCCGATGCGGAGTCGCCGTGGGGATCCGGCGGATTCGAGCGCGCGGCCGAGGGGACCCGCCGGCTCCTCCCGGCGTTCGGCGAGCGGGTCGTGACCACCCGCTTCGTCGCCCCGGAGCGGCCCGCCGGCGCGTGGATCCCCTACTACCGCGAATGGCCGTTCGCGCTCGTCCCCGAGAGCGACCGGCTCTACGAGCTCGTGGCCGGGTTCGAGGGCCACCGCACGATCACCGCCACGACCTTCGGCAAGTGGGGGCCCGAGCTCGAGGCCGAGCTCGACGACTCCCGCGAGCTCGTGCTCACCGGCGTCTCGACCGACTGCTGCGTGCTGTCGACGGCGCTGGCGGCCGCGGACGCCGGAGTGCGGGTCAGGGTCGCCGCGGACGCCTGCGCGGGCGCCTCCGAGGCCGACCACCAGCGCGCGCTCGACGCCATGTCCCTGTACGCGCCGCTGATCGAGATCACGAGCGTGGACGCGGTGCTGGCGGACCTGCGCGACCGGGGCTGAGACCGCGGTCGGGACGTGAGCCGCTCGCGCCGGTCGGCCCCGCGCGTCGCGGGGCGACCCCGTCACCCGGCATGATGTCGGCATGTCCTCCACCGACGAGCGCGTCAGCCCGGCTTCCCGCACCCTGGTCATCGGCGAGGCGCTGATCGACATCGTCGAGCGCGACGGCAGCGCCACGGAGCACGTCGGCGGCTCCCCGGCCAACGTCGCCCTCACGCTCGCCCGACTCGGGCGGCCCGCGACCCTCGTCACCGACATCGCCGACGACGAGCGCGGCCGCCGCATCAGCGCCCACCTCGAGGCCTCCGGCGTGGAGGTCCGGCACAGCGACTCGGAGCGCACCAGCACCGCTCGGGCGGTCCTCGCCGCGGACGGGTCGGCCCGCTACGTCTTCGACCTCTCCTGGAACCCGCCGGCGGCGGACCCGGAGGGCGCCTCCCACGTCCACACCGGTTCCATCGCGATCTTCCTCGAGCCGGGCGGATCCGCCGTGCTCGAGCTCCTCGAGGCACTGCCCGCCGGAGTGACGGCGAGCGTCGACGCGAACATCCGCCCGGCTCTGGTCGGCGCGCACGCCGAGGCGCTCGCGCGCTTCGAGCGGATCGCCGCCGCGTGCGAGGTCGTGAAGCTCAGCGACGAGGACGCGGAGTGGCTCTACCCGACGATGCAGCTCGACGAGGTCCTCAGCCGGCTGCTCTCCCTCGGGTCGCAGCTCGCGGTCGTCACCCGCGGCGCGGAGGGACTGCTGCTGGCCTCGGCCATGACGCGGGTGACCGTGCCCGCCGCCCGGATCGTGGTGGCGGACACGATCGGCGCCGGCGACTCCGCGATGGGCGCGATCCTCGACGAGGCGTTCCGCCAGGGCCTCGGCGCCGCGAACGGGATGCTCCTCGACGGCCCCGCCCTGCACGCGATCGGCCGTCACGCCGCGCACGTCGCCGGCATCACGACCTCCCGCTCCGGCGCGAACCCGCCCACACGCGACGAGCTCTGAGGACCGGGGGCGGACCTTCTGCAGGACGCCCCTGGTGCTCGCGTCGGGACGCGGAGATACTGGGCGCACCTCGACGGAAAGGCGTGCCGTGCCCACTTCACTGAGCCCCTACATCGGCTTCGACGGCTCCGCGCAGGAGGCGATGGAGTTCTACCGGGACGTCCTCGGCGGCGAGCTCAGCTCCAGCCGCTTCGGCGACTTCGGGATGAGCGCGGATCCGGCCGACCAGGACCGGATCATGCACGCCCAGCTCGTCACGCCGAGCGGGATGATCCTGATGGGCTCCGACTCCCCCTCCTCGAGCCCGGCCGAGAGCGGCGCCCGCATCACGATCGCGCTCTTCGGCGACGACGACGCCGAGCTGAGCGGCTACTGGGACGGCCTGGCCGAGGGCGGCACGGTCGTCGAGCCGCTGGTCGCCTCGCCCTGGGGCGACCGCTTCGGGATGCTGGTCGACCGCTACGGCGTCGGCTGGATGGTGAACATCGCCGCTCCGCCGGCCTGACGCTCCTCCCCAGCACGGGATCGGGGCACGCCTCCCCCGGGTGCGTCCACCCGTCCCGCCGGGCGCCGCGGCGGGCGCAGAATGGAGGGGCCGCTCCCGCTCCGGGGGCCGTCCCACCTCTCACGAAGGCTGCAGATGACGATCACGCTCGGGTACAAGGCATCGGCGGAGCAGTTCGGCGCCCGGGAGCTCGTCGAGCTCGCGGTCGGCGCAGAGCGGCACGGCTTCGAGACCGCGGTCGTCTCGGACCACTTCCAGCCGTGGCGGCACACGGGCGGGCACGCGCCGTTCTCCCTCGCCTGGCTCGCCGCGGCCGGTGAGCGCACCTCCACCATCACCCTCGGCACCTCCGTGATGACCCCGCACTACCGCTACAATCCCGCCGTCATCGCCCAGGCGTTCGGCACGCTCGGCGTGCTCTACCCCGAGCGGATCATGCTCGGCGTCGGCACCGGCGAGGCGCTGAACGAGGTCGCCACCGGCTACCAGGGCGCGGGCGAGCAGACCTGGCCCGAATTCAAGGAGCGCTTCGCCCGCCTGCGCGAGGCCGTGCGGCTCATGCGCGCGCTCTGGGCGGGCGACCGCGTCACCTTCGACGGCGAGTACTACTCCACGCACGAGGCGTCGATCTACGACAAGCCCGAGAGCGGCGTGCCGGTCTACATCGCGGCGGGCGGCCCCGTCGTCGCGAAGTACGCCGGCCGCGCGGGCGACGGCTTCATCTGCACGTCGGGCAAGGGCATGGAGCTCTACACCGAGAAGCTGCTCCCCGCCGTCGAGGAGGGCGCCGCGGCGGCCGATCGCGACTCCTCGACCATCGACCGCATGATCGAGATCAAGCTCTCCTACGATCCCGATCCGGCGCTCGCGCTCGAGAACACGCGCTTCTGGGCGCCGCTCTCGCTGTCGCCGGAGCAGAAGCACTCGCTGACCGATCCGGTCGACATGGAGCGCGCCGCCGACGAGCTGCCGATCGAGCAGGTCGCGAAGCGCTGGATCGTCGGCTCCGACCCCGAGGAGACGGTCGCGCAGATCAAGCCCTACGTCGACGCGGGCTTCACCCACCTGGTCTTCCACGCCCCGGGCGACGACCAGCAGCGCTTCTTCGACGCCTTCGAGCGCGACCTCGCGCCGCGGCTGCGCGCGCTCTGACCTCCGCCTCCGCCACGACCCCCTTCGGAAGGGCCGCTCCCGCATGACCACGGCCACCCTGCTCGCCCGGCTCGACCGCGGCGAGGCGCTGACGCGCGAGACCGCCGAGGAGCTCCTCGGCGCGCGCGGCGACGACCTCGACCTGCTGCTGGAGGCCGCCGGCCGCCTGCGCGACGACGGACTCGCCCGCCGCGGACGGCCCGGCGTCGTCACCTACTCGCGGAAGGTCTTCGTCCCGCTGACCAAGCTCTGCCGCGACCGGTGCCACTACTGCGTCTTCGTGGAGACACCGGGCGGGCTCGCGGCCAAGCGCGAGTCGACCTTCATGGAGCCGGAGGAGATCCTCGAGGTCGCCCGCGCCGGTGCCGCGCTCGGCTGCAAGGAGGCCCTGTTCACGCTCGGCGACCGCCCGGAGGACCGGTGGCCGGTCGCCCGCGCCTGGCTCGCCGAGCACGGCTACGCCTCGACGCTCGAGTACGTGCGCGCGATGGCCGTCCTGGTCATGAGCGAGACGGGCATGGTCACGCACCTGAACCCCGGCGTGATGTCGTGGGCCGAGCTGCAGCGGCTCCGCCCGGTCGCGCCCTCGATGGGCATGATGCTCGAGACGACCGCCGAGCGCCTCTGGTCCGAGAAGGGCGGCGTGCACTACGGCTCCCCGGACAAGGACCCGGCGCTGCGCCTGCGCGTGCTCGAGGACGCGGGCCGCAGCCGCATCCCCTTCACCACCGGCGTGCTGCTGGGCATCGGCGAGAACGCGGCGGAGCGGGCGGACGCCCTCTTCGCGATCCGCGAGTCCCACGAGCGGTGGGGCCACGTGCAGGAGTGCATCGTCCAGAACTTCCGCGCGAAGCCGCGGACGGCCATGCAGAACGAGGTCGACCTCGAGCTGCAGGAGTACGTGGCCAACGTCGCGGTCGCGCGCCTCGTGCTGGGCGCCGAGGCGACGATCCAAGCGCCGCCGAACCTCACCGACGAGCAGGAGCTCGGGCTGCTGCTGCGCGCCGGGGTCGACGACTGGGGCGGTGTCAGCCCGCTCACGGCGGATCACGTGAATCCGGAGCGCCCCTGGCCGAACATCGACGACCTCGCGCGGCTCACCGCGGCGGCCGGCTACCGGCTGCACGAGCGGCTGACCGCCCACCCGCAGTACCTCCGCGACTCGGCCACCTGGATCGATCCGCGCGTCGCTCCCTACGTCGAGGCGCTCGCCGACCGCGGGACCTGGCTCGCCGACGAGGCGGCAGCGGTCCTCCCCCGGCCCTACCGCGACTCGCTCGACGCCCTGCCCCGACCGGTCGCGCCCGCCCTCGGCGCCGTGGTCGCCCGGGCGGAGACGGACCCCGCCGGTCTCGAGGACGCCGACTACCTCGCCCTGCTCGCAGCCGACGGCGACGACCTCGACGCCCTCTCCGCTCTGGCGGACGACCTGCGGCACGACGCCGCCGGCGACGAGGTCTCGGTCGTCGTCAACCGCAACATCGACACCTCCCTCTGGGGAGACGGCGGGCTGACCGTCGAGCGGCTGGAGGAGCTCGCCGACGAGGCGGTCGCGCTCGGCGCCACCGAGCTCTGCCTCCAGGGCGCGATAGGACCGGAGCACCCGGGCGACGATCTGCTGCTGATCGTCCGCACGCTGAAGCAGCGGCAGCCCTCGCTGCACCTGCACGCCTACCGGCCCGGCGAGATCCTCGAGGTCGCCCGGCGCACGGGCCGAACCCTGCCCGCGATGCTCGACGCTCTGCGCGAGGCCGGCGTGGACTCCGTCCCGGGGACCGCCGCCCGCATCCTCGACGACGACGTCCGCGCCGTCCTGAGCGAGGGGACGGACCCGACCGTGGCCGAGTGGCGGGAGGCGATCACGGCCGCGCACCGCAGCGGCCTCCGCTCCACCTCGACCATGGTCTACGGACACGTCGAGACCCCCGAGCAGCAGCTCGCGCACCTGCGCACGCTCGCGGCGATCCAGGACGAGACGGGCGGCTTCACCGAGTTCATCGCGATGCCCTTCGTGCCGGCGGAGGCGCCTCCCGCCGTGGTGCGCGCGAGCCGGGGCGGGCCGACCCTCCGCGAGACCCGCGCCGTGCACGCCGTCGCACGGCTCGTCCTCCACGGCCGGATCGCCCACGTGCAGACCGCCTGGACCAAGCTCGGACTGCACGCGGCGCAGGTCCTCCTCCGCGGCGGGGCGGACGACCTCGGCGGCCTGCTGCTCGACGGCGCCCTGCGGCCCGAGGCCGGAGCGGAGGCCTACCGCTCGCTCGACATCGCGACCGTCGCCCGGCTGAGCGGCGAGATCGGCCGCGGCTGGCGCCAGCGCACCACGACGTACGGCGTGGTCGCGCCGGAGAGGGCGCTGCGGGCGGAGCCCGTCGCAGCGGCGGGTCCGCAGCGGATGCGCCTCCCGGTCCGCGGGACCCGCCGGGCGTCATGACCCGCTCCGAGTACCTGCGGCGACAGGCCGAGCTGGTCCGGGAGGAGCGGATCGAGTCGGACAGCGCCACCGTGCGGCTGCTGACCGCGGGCGCCGAGAGCCCGCGCGCGGTCCTGCTGCTGACCGGGGTCGGCCGGGGCGCGCGGAGCGACACCGGGCTGCTGCTGCCGATGCTGGCGCGGCGCCACCGCGTCGCCGCGCTCGAGCTCGCCGATCTCGGCGACCCCTGGCTCGACGGACCCGCCGCGGTCCGCGCCTCCCTGGACGCGCTCGGCGCCGAGGAGGCCGTCCTGATCGGCCACTCGCTCGGAGCCGCCGTGGCCCTCGCCGCGGGCGATCGGCGGGTGCGCGCCCTCGCCCTCGTGGCCGGATGGCTGCGCCCGACGGAGCGCCTCCTCCGCACGGCGCGCCTCTGGCCGATGCTGCCGCCCGACGCGCAGGAGGAGGCCGCTCGGCTCCTCGCCGTCCGCTCGGCCACCGCCTCCTCCCCGTGGGGCGCCGACGCCGCGCGGATGCTCGCCGCCTCCGCCCGGGCCGACGTCGCTGCGGCCGCCTCGGACTGCCGGGTTCCCGCCCTCGTGGTCGGCTGCTCCGCCGACGCCGTCGCCGGCGTCGAGGGCGCCGCGGCCCTGCTCGGCGCCATCGACGACGCCCGCTACGCCGTCCTCGACTCCGGTCACGCCGTGCTCGCCGAGCGGCCCGCCGAGCTCCTCGCCGTCCTCGAGCACTTCCTCGCCGATCCGCACCGCGACCCGGCGGGCAGCGTCCTGGCGAGGACGACGGTCTGATGGACGTCGACGTCGTCGTGATCGGCGCCGGGTTCGCCGGCCTCGGAGCCGCGGTCCGCCTGGAGCGCCGCGGCGGGACCTCGTTCGTCGTGCTGGAGCGCGCCGAGCGGATCGGCGGGACCTGGCGGGACAACGTCTACCCCGGGGTCTCCTGCGACATCCCCTCGCACCTCTACTCCTACTCCTTCGCCCCGGAGGCCGACTGGTCGGCGTTCTACGCCCCCGGGGCCGAGATCCAGACCTACCTCGAGCGCGTCGTCGAGAAGGAGGGCCTGGCGCCGCGGCTCCGGCTGGGGACCGAGGTGCTCGAGGCGGTCTTCGACGAGGAGGCTCACCGCTGGCGGGTGCGCACCTCCCGGGGCGACTACTCCGCCGCGGTCCTCCTCGTCTGCGCGGGGCGCCTCTCCGAGCCCCGCCTCCCGGCCGTCCCGGGCCTGGATTCGTTCGCGGGTCCTGCCTTCCACTCCGCCCGCTGGCGGGACGACGTCGATCTCGACGGGAAGCGCGTCGGCATCGTCGGCTCGGGAGCCTCCGCCGTGCAGATCGTGCCGCACCTCGCCGAGCGCGCCGCCGAGGTGGTGCTCTTCCAGCGCTCGGCCCCGTACGTCGTCCCCCGCCGGAACCGCCCGTACCCGCCGGAGGAGCGCCGAGCCCTCTCCCGCGCGCCCGGGGCCCTGGCGAGGCTCCGCGAGGAGCTGTTCTGGCGCGCCGAGCTCGGCTTCGCCGGCCGCGTCGCCGTGCCCGAGGCCATCGACCGGCTGCGGGCGGAGGCGCTCGGCCACCTCGAGGCGCAGATCATCGATCCCGCGCTCCGCGCCGTGCTGACTCCGGACTACGAGATCGGCTGCAAGCGCGTGCTCCTCTCGGACGACTACTACCCCGCTCTCGCGCAGCCGCACGTCCGCGTCGTCCCCGGTCCGCTCCGGCGCCTCGAGGAGGGGGCCGCGCTCGGCGAAGACGGCGTCCCGCACGGGGTCGACGTGCTCGTCTTCGCGACCGGCTTCCACTCCACGCGGCCGCCCTTCGCCCGGCGCATCCGCGGCCGCGGCGGCGTCCTCCTCGCCGACCGCTGGGCCGACGGCATGGTCGCGTACGAGTCGACCGCGGTCCACGGCTTCCCGAGCCTCTTCGTCGTCAACGGCCCCAACGCGAGCCTCGGCCACAACTCCGCGGTGCACATGATCGAGACGCAGATCGCCTACGTGCTCGCCGCGCTCGACCACCTCGCGGTCTCCGGCGCCGACCGGCTCGAGGTCACCGCCGAGGCCGAGGCCGCCTCCATCGCCCGCCTCGACGCCCTCAGCGCCGACACCGTCTGGACCAACGGCGGCTGCGAGAGCTGGTACCTGGACGACAACCGGCGACTCACCCTGCTCTGGCCCGACTTCGCCTTCGCCTTCCGCGAGGAGCTCGGCCGGTTCGACCCCTCGGCCTACACGACCTGACCGCGGCTCGCTATCGTGACCGCATGACCGACCGCGTGCTCGCTCCCGAACCGCCCGCCGACGGTGCGAAGCCGAAGGGACCGGCCTCGTACTTCCCGAGCATTGAGAAGACCTACGACCGTCCCGTCCAGGACTGGCTGGACCTCGCCGACGAGCGTCTGCGCTCCGAGCCGCACATGCAGGTCGTCACCTGGCTGAAGACCGAGCACGGCCTGGGCCACGGCCACGCCAACGCGATCGTCGCCTACGTCCGGGCCGCCCGCGCCTGACCGGTCCGCCCGTCGTCCGCACAGGCTAGGCCCGCCGGCCTCCCCGGACCACCCGTCGTCGGCGCCCGCGCCGTCCGGGGATAATCGGGGCATGCGCGAAGACGACGATGTCGATCTGGTGATCGACGCGTGGGCCGGGGCCCTGCCCGACCTCGATTTCGCGCCTCTGGACGTCGTCTCCCGCCTCCGCCGCCTCAGCCCGCGCGTGCAGGAGGTGCGGCGGCAGTCCTTCGCCGTCAGCGATCTCGCCCCGTGGGAGTTCGAGCTCCTCTCGCTGCTGCGGCAGCGCGGAGAGGGCGGGATGACGCCCTCGGCCCTGGCCACGCACCTCGCGCTGTCCAGCGGCAACCTGGCCAGCCGCGTCGACCGCCTCGGGGCTCGCGGGCTCGTGGTCCGCGAGCAGAACGCCGCCGACTCGCGCAGCAAGATCGTCTCGCTCACCCCGCGGGGCACGAAGCGGGTCGACGAGGCGATGCGCAATCTCGTCGCCGCCGAGGGCGAGGTGCTCGCCGACCTGGACACCGCGCAGGTGTCGGTCCTCATCGAGTGCCTGCGGCGGATCAGCGACACCCTCGACCGACTGCAGTGACGCGCTACGCCCGACGAGCCTGAGAGGTCAAGCCCGTTCGGAGAGACGGGCACCGGACGTAGCGTGAAGCGTGCACGGTCGAGGCGTCAGCCACCCGTGCGGATGATCGCGAAAGCGGAGAGCACCATGACACAGATTTCTATTATCCAACCCGCGCGATGGAGCCGGAACGGAGTCAGGATCGTCGTCGTTCCCGGGGCGGAGCTGCCCCGGTTCCGACTCGAGATCGACGCCCGACTGACCACCGCGCCCTCCCTGGTCCCCACCGGACCCTTCTCGACCGTCGAGGAGGCCGAGCGGGCCGCCGAGGTCGCCGCTGGCCTGCTGGGGGCGAAGATCCCGGCCTGAGCGCACACCCGTCGAGACGGCCGGATCAGCCCGCGAGCTCCGCGAGCGATCCGGTCGGGACCGCGATCCACCCCTCGGCCTCCGCCGCCTCCTGCAGTTCGGGAGGCACCGGCATGGTCGCGCCCAGGGCGTGGGCGCGGGCGTTGAGAGCGGCGACGACGGCGTCGAACGCGTCGTCGGAGCGGCTCATCAGCGCGAGCGCGGGCGCCGGCACATCGAGCCAGGGTGCGGCCCGTCGCAGCGACTCCGCGGCGAGCGCCACGGCCTCCGGTCGCGTCTTGTACCCCGTGGTGTCCACTCCCCAGAGCCGCAGCGCGGCCGCCGGGTACGCCTCGACGAGCCGTCCGCGCCCGGAGCGGTCGACGTCCTCCCCGCTCGCGGCGAAGGCGTCGAGCAGCTCCGCGCAGCGCATCGCGGTCATCCCGAGCCGGTCGGTCGAGACGCTGAGCGGCCAGCGGCCGGTGACCTCGCGCGCCACCCGGTCCGTCTCGCGGTACGCGAGGCGGCGGCGCCAGTCGCGTCCCGCGAGCGTCCGCGGCGAGACCTCCCGTCGCGTGTGCGCGGAGACGAACGCCGCGAACTCCACCGGCCAGCCGAACGCGCAGTCGATCCCGATGACCGCCGCGTCCCGTGACGCATCGACGATCGTCGCGTCCTCGGCGCCGAGTACGAGCGAGCGGACGACGGCCCGGCCGCCGGAGAACTCGAGGGCGGCGAGAGCGGTGCGCACCGGCTCCGCAGCGAGGTCGACACCGATCGTGAGCACGGGGACAGGGTAGGCGCTCCGGCGCTACGCTCGAGCGATGACGCCGCCCGCTCCCTCCTCCCGGGCGGAGTCGGCCCGCGTGACGGTCGCGCTCCTCCGCCTCCTCGTGGCCGCCGCCGTTCTGGTGGCCGTGATCGCGACGGCCGTCGACACCGCCTCTCGGACGCCGCTGAACCCGTTCAACTTCTTCGGCTTCTTCACCATCCAGAGCAACATCGTGCTGGCCGTCGCGCTCGGAGCCACCGCCGTGCTCGCGCTCCGCCGCCGTCCCGCGCCCAGCGGGCTCCTACTGGTGCGGGGTGCCTTCACCGGGTACATCATCGTCGTCGGCCTCGTGTACAACACCCTCCTCACCGATGTGGCGGGCGGAGTGGCGCTGCCGTGGGCCAACACCGTCATGCACGTGCTGTTCCCCGTCTACGGACTGCTCGACTGGCTGCTGCTCGCGGATCGCCCTCCGCTGCCGTGGCGCAGGCTCTGGCTGGTCGTGGTCTACCCGATCGTCTGGCTCGTCGTGGTGCTGATCCGCGGAGCGACGGACGGCTGGGTGCCCTATCCGTTCCTGGATCCCGCGACCGGGTACGGGCAGGTGTCGGTGTTCGTCGTCGGGATCGCGGTCGCGTTCCTCGCGTCGGGGGCGCTGGTCTGGGCGATGAGCCGGCTGCGGATCGTGCCGGTGGCAGGCGGCTGAGAGGACGCTCGCCTTCCAGACGGTTCCGCCCGCCGGACGACCGGATCCGCTGCCGTCGCGCACATCCGGCCCGTTCTGGGGTCACCCGTTCGGGGTCATCCGGGGCGCCGCTCCCCTAGCGTCAGCACCGACGGCTCCCCCACCGTCCTCCCCCTCGAGAACGGTCCCCCATGAGCCTCTCCCTCTCCCGCCCGCCGACCCCGAGCCGCCGCGTCCGCGCCCTCGCCGTCGGAGCCGCGCTCGCCCTCGCCGCCGCGCTGCTCCCGGCGCAGGCCGCCGCCGCCGCCACTCCCGCCACCCTCTCGGTGCTGAGCCTCGGCGACTCCATCACCCAGGCCTACGGGACCTGCGGCTCCTTCGCGGACTGCCCCCGCAACAACTGGTCCACCGGCACCAGCTCCTCCGTGAACTCCTTCGCCTCCCGCTTGCGGACCGCGCTCCCCGGCACCACCGTCACGACCGCGAACTTCGCCACCACCGGCGACGTCGTCGCGCAGGTCCCCTCGCGGATCGACGCCGCGGTCGCCGCCGGCGTGCGGCCGGACGTCGTCACCCTGCTCATCGGCGGCAACGACCTCTGCTCACCCGACAACCGCGTCGCCTCCGACGGCTACACGATGACCCCGGCGAGCACGTTCCGCACCGGAGCCTCCGCCGCGATCACGAAGATCCGCACCACGTGGCCCTCCGCCCGCATCGTCCTCTCGTCGATGCCGAACGTGGCCTCCGAGTGGTCGGTCGTCAAGACCGGAGTCGGCGCGCTCGTCTGGGCGGGCGGCGACCTCTGCCGCACCACGCGCGGCGTCAGCTCCACCGGCCGCAGGCTCAGCAGCACCGCCGCGGCCGCCTCCGCCGCTGCCGCGAAGACGCGGACGACGCAGTACAACACCGCACTGCAGACGGCGTGCAGCGCCGCCGGTCAGCTCTGCGACTGGGACGGAGGAGCGCTCACCGCGACCCCCGTCACCAAGGGCCTGATCGGGACCACCGACTACTTCCACCCGAGCGTCGCGGGCCAGGCGAAGATCGCCTCGATCCAGTGGACGGCGTCGAACTTCTCGAAGTAGCGGCCTCCGGAGCGGCCGCTCACGCGTCGAGCGGCCGCTCCCCCTCGCGGCGGCGACGCTGCTCCTCCGCGAGCCGCGCGTAGTGCGCCTCCTCGCGCTCGAGGTCGGCGAGCTGCTCCTCGGTGCTCTTCGGAGCGGGCCGCACCACCACCGTCGGCGGCGCCTGCTTCCGGCGGCGGGGCACTCGGCCGCCCGGCACGAAGGATCCGCCGTCGCCACGCTTCCAGTCGTGCCCGAGCAGGAACCACAGCGAGACGCCGATGAGCGGGAGGAAGAAGATCAGCAGGATCCACACGATCTTGGGCAGGTTCTTGATGACGTTGTCCGGCTGCCGTACGACGTCGACCAGCGCGAGCACTGTCAGGACAATGATCACCAGCGAGAAGACGAACCCCATGCAGTCGAGGGTACGACGCCGAGGGCTCCCCGTCGCCGCTGTGCCGGCCGACGTCCGTGGCTCCTGCGGTCGAGGAGCGGCTCCGACGCATCCGCCCCGTGCCTCCGCGCTGTTCGGCGCCGATCCCGGGCACACGCCTGCTCCCCACGAACGCGTGCCACCATCGGACGATGACCGAGACGCCGCCCGCCCCCGCCTCGACGCCGGCGAGGAAGCGCCTGACCGCCGCGCGTCTCGCCCTGCTCGCCGGCCTCGTCCTCGCCGTCGCCGGACTCGCGGCCCTCGCGCTCGTGCCGCTGCAGTACGCGAACATCGACCGTCAGGGCTTCGACGACGTCTGCAGCGTCAGCCTGGGCGGCGTCCCGCCCGAGGCCGGCGAGCTGGTCCGCGGCTTCTGGTCGTGGTGGCCGTTGGGCGCGGCGTGCGAATGGACGCTGCTCGACGGCACGACGGTGGTCGACCTCCCCGACTGGTCGACGACCGCCGTCGCGATCGTGGGGGCCGTGCTGCTCGTCGTCGGCGCGGCGCTCGCGATCGCGTCGCCGCTCCTCCGCCGGCGCGGTCCGGTCCCGTCCGTCTAGCGGTCGAAGAGGTTCCCGAGGTCGCCGAGCCCCGGCAGCTGGAAGTCGGAGCCGAACTCCGACACCTGCTCCCCCAGCCCGGACACGTGCTCACCCGCACCGGAGACGAACTCTCCCGCGCCGCCCGTGATGTCGCCGAAGTCGCCCAGGTCGCCGAACCCGCCAGCGAGGTTCTCGAAGTCCACGCCGAGGCCGGACGCCTGCGCGAGCAGCGGACCGGCGACGCTGCTGATCACGGCGCCGCCCGCGACCGCCGCGAGCAGTCCGCCCGCCGCGCCGAGCCCGATGCCCGCCGCCGCTCCGACGCCAGCACCCGCGAGGGCACCGCGGGTGCCCGGCTTCGAGAACATCTTCTTGAGGAACCCCGGATCGTTCGCCTCGCCGCGCGTCGCCGCGCGCGCCAGGTCCTCGGGGGCGGAGGACCGCGGCTGCTCGTTCGCGGGCAGCTCGTCGCGGAGCCGCGCCTCGACCTGTGCGCGCTGCGCCGTCGTCAGCTTCGTGAACGCGTCGCGGTGCACCTGCTCGAGCTGCTCCGGGTCGGCGGTCCGGAGGAGGTAGTCGTAGCGCGCGATCGCCGCGCGGTCCTCCTTGGTGACGACCGGCTGCTGCCCGGGCCGGGCGTCCTGAGGGCGCGCGGAGGGGCGCTGCGGCGACCCGTACTGCTGAGGCGGCTGGGCCTGCCCGCTCCGCGAGTCGCCCGTCACCTTGTCGGCAGCGGAGCGCACGAGGTCGCGCCAATCGGTCGTCCCGCTCGAGGACGAGCCCGAGCCACTCTTCGAATCGAGCGCCTTCGACGCCATGCCGAGAACGCGCTTGAACATGCTCACAGAGAACCTTCCGTCGAGTACCAGCCTCGATCATGGCGGCGCCGCCTGAGCGAAGGCCCGCGAGACGCCCTCAGAAGGCCGTGAGCGGTCGGCGCGGTGGGCGTCCCTCCGCGATCTCCTCCCCGTCCCTCGCCTGATCGAGGAGCTCGCGCACGCACCGCGGGCGGAGGGCGGCCCGCGACACCCAGCCGAGGAAGGGGATCTCGGATTCCGCCAGCCACTGCCTGCGGACGGCCGCCATGCGACCGGCTATCGCGAGCAGCGCGCTGAATCCCGCGAGTCGGCTTTTCGCGAACGCGTTCCGCTGAACGGAGAGGCTCAGGACGAGGACGGCCGCGAACGCGCGACGGAGCTCCTCGGTCGTGCGTCCCTTCCGCCGAGGAGTTCCGACCCGGGCAGGACCATCGAGGACTCGAACCGTCGGCGCCTCGACCAACACAGCTCGGAGTGCTGGGCGGGCGGCAGACCGTGGCGTCAGACGGAGCGACGGCGCGGTCTTCCGATGGACTGATCCCGATCGCGGATCGTGGTGCCCCTGGAGGGACTCGAACCCCCAACCTGCTCCTTAGGACGGAGTCGCTCTTCCATTGAGCTACAGAGGCTGGCCGAGCCAGTGTACCCGCCGTGCCCCGCCCCCCGCGAAGCGACGACAGGGCCTCACCACAACGCCAGTGAAGCACGCCGCGGGCCTCGTCGCGCTGACCGAGCGGCACGCACCTCTTGACACGGACGTCTCCCGCCTCCATGGTTAGTTACAACACCAACTAACCACCCAACCCAGCACCGAAGGAGCCCGCGTGGACGACTCCCGCCCGCTCTTCCTGCAGATCGCCGAGCAGATCGAGAACGACATCATCGACGGCGCACTGCCGGAGGAGTCGCAGGTCCCGTCGACCAACGAGTTCGCCGCGTTCCACCGCATCAACCCGGCCACCGCCGGCAAGGGCGTGAACCTGCTCGTCGACGACGGGGTGCTCTACAAGAAGAGGGGGATCGGCATGTTCGTCGCCGAGGGGGCGCGCGACCGGCTGGTCGAGAAGCGCCGCACGCAGTTCCGCGACCAGTTCGTCGCTCCGCTGCTCGCCGAGGCCGCCAAGCTCGGCCTCAGCACCGAGCAGCTCGCCGACATGATCACAGAAGGGGGATCGCGATGAGCGCGGTCATCGAGGTCCACGACCTCACCAAGAACTACGGACGCATGCGCGCCGTCGACGGCATCGGCTTCGCGCTGGAGGAGAACCGCATCCACGGCCTCCTCGGCCGCAACGGCGCGGGCAAGACGACGCTGATGTCGCTGCTCACCGGCCAGGAGTTCGCCAGCTCGGGTGAGATCCGCGTCTTCGGGCAGTCGCCTGTGGAGAACGCCGCCGTCCTCTCCCGCACCTGCTTCATCAAGGAGAGCCAGAAGTACCCGGACGACTTCAAGGTGAAGCACGTCCTGCGCAGCGCTCCCTGGTTCTTCGACGGCTGGGACGAGACGTTCGCACACGAGCTCGTCGAGGACTTCCGCCTCCCGGTCGACCGCAAGATCAAGAAGCTCTCCCGCGGACAGCTCTCGGCGATCGGAGTGATCGTCGGCCTGGCCTCCCGCGCCCCGCTCACGTTCTTCGACGAGCCGTACCTGGGGCTGGACGCCGTCGCCCGGCAGCTGTTCTACGACCGCCTCCTCCAGGACTTCGCCGAGCACCCGCGCACGGTCGTCCTCTCCACCCACCTCATCGACGAGGTCAGCAGTCTGCTCGAGCACGTCCTCGTCATCGATCAGGGCCGCCTCGTCGTCGACAGTGACGCGGAGGAGCTGCGGGGTGCTGCGGCAACGGTCATCGGACCCCGGCAGGCCGTCGAGTCGTTCACCGCCGGCCGCGAGGTCATCGCCCGCTCCGCTCTCGGCAGCCGCGCCTCGGCCACGCTCCCCCGGCTCGACGACGCGGGCCGCGCCTCCGCCGCCCGCCACGGGCTCGAGCTCGAGTCCGTCCCCCTCCAGCAGCTCGTCGTCCAGCTCACCACCGGGAAGGCCTCGGAATGACCGCCCTCACCGGCGCCCCCGCGCGCCACGACACCGCCGCCGGCCGCCTCGGCAGCATCGTCCGCCTGCACTTCGCGAACCCCGCCACCATCCTCTACACGCCGCTGATCATCACGGCCGTCATCCTGTCGGGCAACCTGGTCGTCTGGTGGCTGATCCTCCGCGGGCTCGACTCCGGCGAGCGCCTCGAGGCGCAGGAGGGGATGACCTACTCCGGTGCGTCCTTCTTCCTCTTCGTCTACATGATGGTCGTGGCCGTCCAGTCGGTGAACGTCACCTTCGGCCTCGCCCTCGGCTACGGCGCCACCCGCCGCGACTTCTCCCTCGGCACGGCCCTCACCTTCGTCGCCCTCTCGGTCTTCTACACCGGCG
>NZ_PSVX01000070.1:0-16592 GCF_002932695.1 Rathayibacter sp. AY1D2
CCGCCGGGATCGTGCTGGAAGACCATGCCCCCAGCCTGCCGAACCCGCGCCCGTCGTGGGGTCACTCGCCCGCGACTCCCAGCCGCGAACGGCTCCGCAGGGCTGAAGCGAGAGCCGAGGAGAAAGGAGGAGAGGCGGCGACCAGGGGGAAGGGGAGGCGGGACGGCACGGGCGCAGAACGGCCGCCGCCCGCGCGCCTAGCGCGGCCCGGGCGCGCTCGCCAGCGGCTTCGCGGGGCGGGTGCCGCTCGGTAGCGTGAGGGAGTCGGCCGGAGCGGTCGACGAGCGGAGGAGCGGACATGGCCGGGACCGGCAAGGACAAGGACGCACGCGACAAGGCGGCGCAGAAGCGCGCGAAGAAGGCGCTGAAGAAGGCCGAGAAGTCGGTGCGCGCGGCGCACGAGGCGGTCCGCGACTCCAGCAAGAAGCTGCGCAAGAAGGCCCGCAAGCTGGCCGAGCAGACCGAGAAGCTCAAGCGGACCCAGGAGAAGGCGGCGAAGAAGGCGGCCGCGGCCGAGAACCGCCCGACCACGCCGAAGCACGCCGCCGAGCCGGCGGTCGGCGCCCTCGACCTCACCCCGCCGCTGCCCGGCTCGCAGGAGCCCGCCGAGGATCAGGAGTCCGCCGAGGACACCGGTGCCGCGGCCGGGTCCGCCGCCCAGCAGGAGCCGGCCCCCGACTCCGACCCCGCGCACACCCCGGACCTCACCCCGCCGATGCCGCGCTCGGCCTCCTGAGCGAGCCCGCCTGAGCGCGCCCGCCTGAGCGTCATCCGGCCACCGCCGGCCGCCTCACGCGTCGCCCGCCTGAGAATCCGCACAGACTACTCGGGCGGGCGTGCCCCGCGAGGTGAACAGCAGGTGAAGCCTCGCGACCACGCCGGAACGCCTCCCGCCGCGGGAGCATCATGTCTGCGTGGATCCCTTCATCCTGCTCGCGCTCGTCGTCGTCACAGCTCTCGCCTTCGACTTCACCAACGGCTTCCATGACACGGCGAACGCGATGGCCACGTCCATCGCGACCGGTGCCCTGAAGCCCCGCACCGCCGTCGCCCTCTCGGCGTCGCTGAACCTCGTCGGTGCGTTCCTCAGCATCGAGGTGGCGCTGACCGTCACCAACGCGGTCGTGAAGATCCAGGACTCCTCGGGCGCACCCGATCCGGCGCTGCTCGAGGACGGCGGATCCGCTCTGCTGCTGATCGTGCTGGCCGGCCTCATCGGCGGCATCGTCTGGAACCTGCTGACCTGGCTGCTCGGCCTTCCCTCGAGCTCGTCGCACGCCCTCTTCGGCGGCCTGATCGGCTCCGCTCTCGCGGGCCTCGGCCTCAACGGCGTGAACTGGGCCGGCGACGGCACGAAGCTCGACGGCGTCGTCGGCAAGGTGATCCTCCCGGCGCTGATGTCGCCCGTGCTCGCCGGCGCGGTCGCGGCGATCGGCACCTGGCTCGTCTTCCGCGTGATCGGCAACCTCGCCGAGAAGAGCCTCCACCGCGGCTTCCGCTTCGGCCAGATCGGCAGCGCCTCCCTCGTCTCGCTCGCGCACGGCACCAACGACGCGCAGAAGACCATGGGAGTGATCACGCTCGCGCTGATCGCGGCCGGCGGCTGGAGCGACACCGAGTCGGTCCCCTTCTGGGTCAAGCTCAGCTGCGCGCTGGCCATCTCGCTCGGCACCTACATCGGCGGCTGGCGGATCATCCGCACCGTCGGCAAGGGCCTCGTCGAGATCGACACCCCGCAGGGCATGGCCGCCGAGAGCGCCTCCGCCGCGGTCATCCTCGCCTCCAGCCACCTCGGCTTCGCCCTCTCGACCACCCACGTCGCGACCGGCTCGATCCTCGGCTCCGGAGTCGGCCGCCCCGGAGCGCAGGTGCGCTGGCGCGTGGCGCTGCGCATGGTGATCGCCTGGGTCATCACGCTCCCGGCCGCCGCCCTCGTCGGCGCCGTGATGTGGTGGATCGGCCACCTCGTCGGAGGCGCGGCCGGCGGCCTCCTGATGGCCGCGATCCTCGTCGCCGTCGCCTCCCTCATCTACATCCGCTCGCGCCGCGACAGCATCGGCGCGCACAACGTCAACGACGAGTGGCAGGACGCGGCGGCACGCCCCGCGCCCGAGACCGCCGGCGTCTGAGCGAAAGGATCCGCACCGTGCTCTCCCTCTTCCTCTCCGCCGCCGGCCAGGTGGCCCTCGTCGCCGTGCTCCTCGGAGCAGGCCTGCCCGTGCTGTTCGCCGTCGGCGTCCGCTCCTTCGCCGTCGCCGCCGGTGCTCCCGCCTCGGGCGGGTCCGACGCCCCCGCGGTCCGGAGCGGTCTGCCCGCGCCGGTGCTGCGCGGGATCGGCGTGCTCTGCTTCGCCCTCGTCGTCGGCTCCGTCGTGATCGGCCTGAGCGTCATCATCGCGACGGGCCTCGGCCAGTCGGTGAGCTTCGAGCACGTGATCCCGACCTTCGTGCCCAAGGGCTGAGCATGGCCTCGACCGATCCGATCGCGGCGCGGGAGGGGATCGTCGCCCGCGTGGTCGGCTGGCTGCGCGCGGGCTACCCGTCCGGCGTGCCGGAGCAGGACTACCTGCCGCTGCTGGGCCTGCTGCGCCGCAGCCTCACGACGGACGAGGTCGAGCAGGTCGTCGCGCGGCTCCTGTCGGAGTCGGAGCGGGCCGAGACGGTCGTCTCACGGGCCGTGGTCCGCGAGCGGATCGAGCAGCTGCTGCTCGGACCGGCGATGCCCGAGGACGTCGCCCGCGTCTCCTCGCGGCTCGCGAGCGCGGGCTGGCCGCTGGCGGGCCCGGAGTCGCTGGCCGAGCCGGACACCCGCGAGGGCCTGGTCGCGCGCATCGTCCGCTGGCTGCGCGCCGGCTATCCGGCCGGGCTGCCCGAGCAGGACTTCGTGCCGCTGCTGGCGCTCCTCCGCCGCCGTCTGAGCGACGAGGAGGTGGCCGAGGTGGCCGCCGGTCTCGCCGCCGACGCGCCCGCCTCCCGCGCGGACGTCGGCACCGCGATCGCCGGAGTGACCTCGGAGCTGCCCTCGGAGGAGGACATCGAGCGCGTGCGCCGGTCGCTGGCCGCGCTGGGCTGGCCGGAGGAGTTCGCGAGCTGACGCGCCGCGGCCCGGATCTCGAGCCGCAGGAGTCCGCGAGCCGATCCGCCGCTGTCGCCGGCGATCCGGCCGGAGAGGCCGCTGGCCGACCGCGCCGCGATCCCGGGCGGTCCAGCCGTCGAAGGGTGACCCCGCCGGGACCAGGACGCGGACGCTGCAGCGGGCCGGGCCCGCCGTGAGCGGGCGGGACGAGCGCTGGAGCGTGTCCTCGGGCGGGCGACAGGCGGCCGCCCGGTCGGCAGGGGAGTCGCGGGGTCACGACGCGCGCCGTCCGCCGTCCTAGGTTCGGCCCGGGTCCGGATCGGCTGCGCAGCCGGCTGCCGGACCGCAGCCCGACCGGAAGGACAGCCCATGCCCGCACCCACCATCGTCCTCGTCCACGGAGCGTTCGCCGACGCCGCGAGCTTCGCCCCGGTCACGCGGATCCTGCTCGACGCCGGCCACGCCGTGCGCGTCCCGGCCGTGCCGAACCGCAGCCTGCTGGGCGACGCGGAGTACGTACGCTCCTTCGTGGAGCAGCTCGACGGGCCGGTCCTGCTGGCGGGCCACTCCTACGGCGGCGCCGTGATCACGGTGGCGGGGGTCGCCGAGAACGTGGTCGGCCTCGTCTACCTCGCGGCCTACGCAATCGAGGAGGGGGAGAGCCTCGGGCAGCTGCAGGGCGCCTTCCCCGACTCCGACCTCCCGGCGAACCTCGTCTACACCCCGTTCCCGATCGACGGAGCGGAGCCGGGCACGGACGTGTCGGTCGCGGTGTCGGCGTTCCCGGAGGTGTTCGCGGCCGGGATCGATCCGGCCGAGGCGGCCGTGCTCGCGGTCGGCCAGCGCCCGCTCGCCGCTCTGGCGTTCGGCGAGGCCGCTCCGGTCGCCGCCTGGCGAACCCGGCCGAGCTGGGGCGTCGTCGCGGCGGCGGACCGGACGATCAACCCGGACGTCGAGCGGTTCGGCTACCGGCGGGCGGGCGTGCGCTCGGTCGTCGAGCTCGACGCGCCGCACCTGGTGATGCGCTCGCACCCGGAGGAGGTCGCGCGGGTCATCGCCGACGCCGCGGCTGAGCTGAGCTGACCACGGAGTCGCCTGACCGCGGAGGGGTGCGCCGAGTGCCGGTGCGCTCCTCCGCACCCCGCCGCGCACCGCCCCCACCCTGAAGCACGCCCCGCCGATCTAGGTACTCCCGCCGCGGATCTAGGTCGGCGTCGCGTGGAGTCGGGCCCGCCTCCTCCCTAGCCTCGAAGGGAGAGAAGGGCGGGATCGTGGACACGGACACCGCGCGGCTCGGCGCCTACCTCCGGGGGCACCGCGACCGGCTGCGCCCCGACGAGGTCGGCCTGGGCGCCGACGGCAGGCGCCGCGTCAGCGGGCTGCGCCGCCAGGAGGTCGCCGTGCTCGCGGGGATCAGCCCGGACTACTACCTGCGGCTCGAGCAGGGCAAGGACCGCCGCCCCTCGGCGCAGGTCCTGGACGCTCTGGCCCGCGCGTTCCGCCTCGACGCGGACGGGCGGGACTACCTCTTCCGGCTCGGCGGGCACGCCGCGCCGCGCCGCTCACCGGGCTGGGCGCAGGCCGGGCCGACCCCGGCGCAGGTCGGCAGCCTGACGAGCATGGTCTCGTCCTGGACCACGACGCCCGCCTACGTGGTCGACCGCTACCTGGACCTCGTCGCCGTGAACGAGCTCGGCCGCCTGTTCCTCCCCCTGGCCTGCGAGCAGGGGACCAACATGATCGAGGCCGTCGTCGACGCCGCGGCGCTCGAGACCGACGCCGAGCGGCACGAGGACTGGGACCGCACGATCGCCGTGATGACGGCCGCCCTCCGCTTCCACTCCGACCCGGCGGACCCGCGTCTGCGGGTCCTGGTCGCCTCGCTCGGAGGCCGCTCGCGGGTGTTCCGCCGCGTCTGGGCGAGCCAGGAGGCGTATCCGCTCCGCGAGGGCTCGTCGCCGGTGCGCGTCGACCCCTTCGGCTTCATCGCCTTCCGCTGGCAGACCCTGGAGGTGCACGGAGGCGACCACTTCCTGACCTCCTTCTTCGGCGCCCCCGGCAGCGCCGCGGCCGCCGCGATCGATTTCATCCGGGCCCGCCACCGGGTCGAGGAGTGTCTGCGCGAGGGTGCGATACTCGACGCGTGAAGCGGGACGCGCTCGTCGTCGGTCGGGGATCGGAGCTCGCGCGGCTCCGTCTGATGGTCGACGGCATCGCCGCCCAGGGGTCGGCGCTCGTCATCGACGGGGACGCCGGGGTCGGCAAGACCACCCTGGTCGAGGAGGTCGTCGCCTACGCCCGCGCACGCGATGTGCGGGTGCTGCGGACCGCGGGCTCCGCAGCGGAGTCGGGCGACCAGTACGCGGCGCTGCAGCTCCTCCTGCACCCGCTCCGCCCGGGCCTCGACGGCCTGCCCCTGCCGCAGCAGGACGCGCTCCGCGTGGCCTTCCACCTGGCGGACGGAGTGCAGCCGACGCCGCTCTTGGCCGGCCTCTCGGCCCTGACCCTCCTGAGCGACGCCGCCGCCGATCGGCCCCTGCTGGTCGTCGTGGAGGACCTGCACCGGATCGACCCGGAGTCGGCGTGGGCGCTGCGGATGCTCGCCCGGCGCATCGGCGAGGACCGCGTCGTCGTCGTGATGACCACGAGGGACCGGCCCGAGGAGGACTCCGGCCTCGAGCACCTCCACCTCGGGCCGCTGTCGGCCGCCGACTCGGCCGCTCTCCTCGACACGCTCCCGCATCCTCCTCGCGGCGCCGCCCGGCGCGCTCTGCTCGACCTCGCCCGCGGGAATCCGCTCGCCCTGGTGGAGCTGACCGGGCGCGACCCGTCGGCCGACGAGGCGGAGGACCGCGCGGTGACCGGACGCCTCGAGTCGGCCTTCGCCGAGCGCTTCGCGGAGCTCGACCAGCCCTCGCGGCTCGCCGTGCTGGCCGTGGCGCTGGGCGACGTCGCGACGGCGGAGGAGGCGAGCCGGCTGGCGAACCTGGCGATCGGCCGCCACCCCGACCCCTCCTGGATCGACCGGGCCGTCGCCGCGTCGCTGCTCAGCTGGACGCCGGGGAGCGGACTCCGCTTCCGGCACCCTCTCGTGCAGTCCGCGGTGACGAGCGTGAGCCGCCCCTCCGAGCGCGCGGCCGTGCTCCGCACGCTCGTCCAGGAGCACCGCGACGACCCGAGCCGGACGCTCTGGTGGCGGTCGGAGCTCGCGACCGGCTCTGACGGGCCGGTCGGCGAGGAGCTCGCCGGTCTCGCGGCGTCAGGCCTCGCGACGGGCGACGTCGTCCTGGCGGCTCAGGCGATGGAGCGGGCGGCGGAGCTGACCCCCGCGGGGCCGCTGCGCGTCTCGCGCCTGATCGACGCGGCCGAGTACTCCGGACTCGCCGGCCGGACCGCGGAGGCGGCGCTGCTCGTGCACCGCGCGGCGGGCGAGACCGTCGATCCGGTGCTCACCGCCCGTGCCGCCTGGACGCGCGAGACGCTGCCGACCGGGCGCACGGCCCTCTCGCGGGGCGACCTCTCGCCCGCGCTCGCCGCAGTGACAGCGCTGCAGAGCCACGGAGCCGTCGACGCCGCGACCGCCGCGCTCCTTCACCTCGCCGCCATCGCCTGGGACCACAACCGCGAGGCGTCGCCCGGCGAGCCGATGATCCAGGCGGTGCGCGCGCTCGCCCTCGACGACTCCGACCCGCGCGCCGTCCTGCTCGCGGCGGTCACCGAGCCGATCGCCCGCGGCGACGAGGTCGTCCGCCGGGCGCTCGCGGCGGCCGGCGGAGCGAGCGGTCCGGAGGAGGCGTGGTGGCTCGGCTACGCGCTGAACACGGCGGGCGAGGTCGAGGTCGCCCGGGAGCTCCTGGAGGCGGCGATCACCGGGCTGCGCGCGCGCGGCGACATCCGGATCCTCCCGCAGGCGCTCCTCGCCGCCTCGATGACCACGTCGCTCGCCGGCCGCTTCTCGCGCGCCCGCTCCTTCGCCGAGGAGGCGCTCGTCCTCGGGAGCGACCTGGGGGACGTCGGCTTCGAGACCGCGTCCCGGGCCTGCCTGGCCTGGTTCGACGCGATGGAGGGCGTCGCGCCCGATCCCGAGGCGATCAGCGCAGGGAGCGCGATCGGCGCGGCCGTCCTCTGCTCGAGCGTGATGCGGGCGACTCTCCGTGGATCGCGAGCGGCGGTGGCGGTCCTCGAGTCTCGACCGGGCGACGCCGTGCCGGAGCTCCTGCCCCTCCTCGACACGGACGACGACTCCCTGAACCCCGGCTTCGCCATCCTCACCACGCCCGATCTCGTCGACGCGGCTCTCGCGACCGGAGATGACGGAGTCGTGCGCCTGCACGCCGCGAGGCTGGAAGCGCTCTTCGAGCGCTGGCACCAGCCGATGATCGAGGCGGCCCTCCGGTACGCGCAGATCGCCGTGGCGCTCGCCGACGGAGCGCCGGACGCCGCGGCCGGGCTGCTCCGCCGGACTCCGCCGCCGCTCCCGTACGTGCGGGCGCGGGCGCTGCTGCTCGTGGGCGACGGGCTGCACCGGGCCGGTCGGGCGGCGGAGGCGCGGCCCCTCCTCCGCGAGGCACTGGCGATGCTCGAGGAGCTGCCGATCCACGCCTGGGCCGATCGGGCCCGTGACGCGCTCCGGGCCGCCGGAGGGAGGATCGCGGACGCGCCGTCGCCGGCCGCTGCGACGCTGACCCCGCAGGAGCTGCGCATCTGCGCTCTCGCGAGCACGGGGCTGTCGAACCGCGCGATCGCGCAGAACCTGTTCCTCTCGCCGCGCACGGTCGGCGCGCACCTGTACGCGGCGTACCGCAAGCTCGGGATCGGCGGGCGGGGCGAGCTCGCCGCGGTGCTCGGGAGGGACGCGGGCGCCGACGCCTGAGGCCGGACTCCGCTCGCAGGGGCACCCGGCCCCCGTTCGAGCGCAGACGCGCAGGCGCGCCCCGGAACGGCCGGGACGCGCCTGCGAGTGTGCCGCGCTACTCCTGGATGAAGGCCAGCAGGTCGGGGTTGATGACGTCGGCGTGGACGGTCAGCATGCCGTGCGGGTAGCCCTCGTAGATCTTGAGCGTCGAGTTCTGCAGCAGCTCGTGCTGCTTGAGCGCGGCGTCCTTGTAGGGGACGACCTGGTCGTCGTCGCCCTGGGTGACGAGGACGGGGACGGTGATCGCCTTCAGGTCCTCGGTCTGGTCCGTCTCCGAGAAGGCCTTGATGCCCTCGTAGTGCGCGAGCGCGGATCCGGTCATGCCCTGGCGCCACCAGTTGTCGACCACGGGCTGCGAGAGCTCGACGCCCTCGCGGTTGAAGCCGTAGAAGGGCCCGGAGGCCACGGCCTGGTAGAACTCGGCGCGGTTCGCCGCGAGAGCGTCGCGGAAGCCGTCGAACACCGAGATCGGCGTGCCCTCGGGGTTCGCCTCGGTCTGCACCATCAGCGGCGGGACCGACGAGACGAGGACGGCCTTGGCCACTCGGCCCTGGGGCTCGCCGTACTTCGCGACGTAGCGCGCGACCTGGCCGCCTCCGGTGGAGTGGCCGATGTGGATCGCGTTCCGCAGGTCGAGGTGCTCGACGACCGCGTTCACGTCGCTGGCGTAGTGGTCCATGTCGTGTCCGGTGCCGACCTGGGTCGAGCGTCCGTGCCCGCGGCGGTCGGTCGCGATGACGCGGTAGCCGTGCGCGTGGAAGAACAGCATCTGCGCGTCCCAGTCATCGGACGACAGCGGCCAGCCGTGGTGGAAGACGATGGGCTGCGCGTCGGTGCCGCCCCAGTCCTTGTAGTAGATCTCGACGTCGTCGTCCGTGGTCACAAACGGCATCTTCGAACCTCCGTGCTCGTGTCGATCCCGAGCCCGGCCCGGGTCGTGTCCAAGGTGGTGCCTCCCCGGATGAGGGTGGGGAGCGGCTCCACGATAGGGGCGTGGGAGCGCTCCCTGAAGAGCGCGGGGAGATGTTCCGACGATCGTCCAGACCTGGTCGCCCGGGCGGTGCCGGGGCCGCCGGCCGCGCTCGCCGAGTGGGGTCGGATGACTCGTGACCGGCACCGCGGACGCTGACAGGATCGCGGCGGACGCGCCCTCCCGCGGCGCGCGGATCGGAGGTCGCGATGCCCACGACGACGCCCACGACGACGGCCCTGCCGACGCCCAGGACGACGACGCCCCGGCCGGCGGTGCTCCGGTGACCGTCGAGGACCGCGTCCCGATCGAGCCGCAGGCGGTCGTCGCTCCGCTCAGCCGGTCCGCCGTCTTCCTCTCGCTCGACATCGTCGGCGGGCAGGATGCCGCGGACCGCGTGCGGGACGTCGTCGCCGACGTGGGCGGGATCCTCCGCGCGGTCGGCTTCCGCGACCTGGGCCTGCGCCTCTCCTGCCTGGTCGGGATCGGGAGCGACGCGTGGGACCGCTTCGGCGGGGAGGGGCGCCCCGCGCAGCTGCACCCGTTCCGGGAGGTGGTCGGCGCGGCGCACACGGCCGTCTCGACGCAGACCGACCTCCTGTTCCACATCCGGGCGGAGCGGGACGACGCCTGCTTCGAGTTCGAGCGCCTCCTGCTCGACGCGCTCGGCGAGGACGTCGTCGTCCGCGACGAGGTGGTCGGCTTCCGCTACTTCGACAACCGCGACCTGCTGGGCTTCGTCGACGGCACCGAGAACCCGACCGGGGAGGCGCTGCCCCGCGTCGCGCTGATCGGCGCGGAGGACGCGGCGTTCGCGGGCGGCAGCTACCTGGTCGTGCAGAAGTACCTGCACGACCTGACGGCCTGGCACGCGCTCACCACCGAGCAGCAGGAGCGGGTCATCGGCCGGAGCAAGGCCGACAACGTCGAGCGCGAGGACGATCCGGCGCAGCTCTCGCACAAGGGGCTCGCGACCGTGGTCGACGCCGGCGGGACCGAGCACGACATCCTCCGCGACAACATGCCCTTCGGCCGGCCCGGCAGGGGCGAGTTCGGCACGTACTTCCTCGGCCTGGCCGCCGACCTGTCGGTGATCGAGACGATGCTGACGCGGATGTTCGTCGGCGTGCCCGCGGGCCGGCACGACCGCCTCCTCGACTTCTCGACCGCGACGACCGGCGGGGTCTACTTCGTGCCCTCGCGGGACGTGCTCGAGGGCCTGGGCGGCTGACCCGGGCCGGTCGTCGGGGCGCGGATCGAGTCGGATGACCGTGGTGCGGCCCGGGCCGGAGCGGTGGGATCGGAGCAGCGCAGGCGCGCAGAACGATCAGCAGGGAGAACGCCGTGGAACCCGACGACAGCACCGCTCCGCACCACGAGACCCCCGGTTTCGGAGACCCGGACCTCCCCCAGGAGGGGATCGTGAACACCGAGGGCGATCCCTCGGCGAACACGATGACCGGCCCGCAGAACCGCGTCCTGGAGGGACTGTTCCCGAATCAGATCGCCGCGCCCGCGACGGACATCAGCACGCAGCCGTTCTTCTGGTCCTCCTTCAACATCTCGCCGCGGCGGGTGCAGCGGGGAGGCTGGGCGCGCGAGCTCACGCAGGCCGACTTCGCGATCTCGAACGAGATCGCCGGCGTGAACATGTACCTCGAGGCCGGCGGGATCCGCGAGCTGCACTGGCACCAGAGCGCCGAGTGGGCGCTGATGACCAAGGGGAACTGCCGCATCACCACGCTCAGCCGCACCGGCCGGCCCAGCGTCGACGACGTGCAGGAGGGGGACCTCTGGTACTTCCCGCCCGGCCTGCCGCACTCCCTGCAGGGCCTCGGCCCGGACGGGGCGGAGTTCGTGCTCGCGTTCGACGACGGCGAGCAGTCCGAGAGCAACACGCTCCTGCTCACCGACTGGTTCGCGCACACGCCGCCGGACGTGCTGGCGAAGAACTTCGGCGTCGCGCAGGAGGTCTTCCGCGACATCCCGCTGCACGACCTCTGGATCTTCCCGGGCGACGTGCCCGGCGACCTCCAGGCCGACCGGGCCGCGGCCGGGGTGCAGGACGGCGACGAGGCGGTGATCTTCCGGCTCTCCCGCTCGGAGCCCGTGCACCAGAACAGCGGCGGCCGGATCCAGATCGCCGACAGCACGAACTTCCCGGCCTCGCGCACGGTCTCGGCCGCGCTGACGACGGTCGAGCCCGGCTCGATGCGCGAGCTGCACTGGCACCCCAACGCCGACGAGTGGCAGTACTACCTCCGCGGATCCGCTCGGATGACCGTCTTCAACACCGGCCCGCACGCCAACACGACCGACTTCCACGCCGGAGACGTGGGCGTCGTGCGCCGCAACTTCGGCCACTACGTGGAGAACACCGGCGACGACACGCTGGTCTACATCGAGACCTTCAAGAGCTCCCGCTACGAGGAGGTGTCGCTCGCCCAGTGGCTGAGCCACCTGCCGCCGTCGCTGGTCGCGCAGCACCTGAACATCCCGGAGGAGGTGCTGGCGACCTTCCCGCCCGGGACGCAGGGGATCACTCCGCTGCGCTGAGGGAGGGACGCGCGGAGGGGACGGGGACATGGCGGAGGATCACGAGGCGGCGCTCCTGCCGTGGGCGGGGAGGGCGGCGGTGCTGCTGGACCGGCACCTGCGGGTGCTGGCCGCGACTCCGCTCGCGCGGGCGCTCGCGCCCGCCTTCGCCCCAGGAGCGAGCATCGCCCGCTTCACCTTCCTGGACTCGTCCGAGGTCGAGGACCTGCCCTGCTGGGGGTCCGCCGCCGACCAGGTCGCGGCGATGCTCCGCGACTCGCTCGAGCGGCACCGGGGGGACCGGGAGTTCCTGACGGTCGTCGGGGAGCTCTCGGCGAGGAGCCCCCGGTTCGCGGACTCGTGGGCGGCCGGGGCGGAGGCCGACGCACGCGGGTCGGTCGTGTTCCTCGACACCGCGGTCGGCTCCGTTCCGATGGACTACCGGCTGGTCCGGGACGGCGCGCGCCTCCTGCTCCTGTTCGAGGCGGGTGACGCGGCGGGCCGCGAGGCGCTCGCGCGGCTCGCCGCCACGAGTCAGGCGCCGGCCGGGGCGGCCAGCGCGGTGCCCGCCTCCGGAGCGTGCCGCAGCGAGGCGAGGACGACGACGGCCGCGGCCGCCGGAGTCCCCGCTGCCGCGAGGTAGGTCACGACGTACCGGCCCGGAGCGCCGGCGAGCTCCAGGGTCTGCATCTCGAGGTCGAGCCAGCCGAACGGCTCGACGTGGACGCGGATCCACCGGTGGGTGAAGGGGCGGACCTGGTACTCGGCCCAGATCGACCGGAACAGCGGATTCTCGACCGAGCACTCGCCGACGATCTCGTGCAGCCGCGGATCGTCGGGGTCGCTGTAGAACCGCAGTGCGGCGATCAGCTCACGGAAGACCTGGCCCCACGCCTGCAGCTGGTCCGGCGGGTCGCCGTTCGCCACGGCGCGCGCGTAGCCGCGGGAGGTGGAGAGCAGCATGTTGGCGCCGGGCACGCCCTTGTCGGGGGCGAGACGGTTCATCAGGTCGTTCGCGCCGAGGACGTCGAGGTTGCGGTCGAACGCGTACGCCGGGGTCCTCGGCCAGTGGGCGAGCAGCGACTCCACGCCCTGGCCCGGCGGAGGAGAGTCGGGATCGCGAGGGCCGGGGCGCAGCCGGGCCAGCCGGAAGAGGTAGGCGCGCTCGAACTCGTCGAAGGCGAGCGCCTCGGCGAGGGCGTTCAGCACCTGGTCGGACGGGGCGACCGCGTGCCCCTGCTCGACGCGGAGGTAGTAGTCGCGGCTGATCCGGGCGCGGTCGGCGACCTCCTCGCGGCGCAGGCCCGGCACCCGCCGCCGGGTGCCCGCGGTCGGCACGCCGACCTGCTCCGGCCGCAGCGCCGCCCGGCGAGCGCGGAGGAACTCCGCGAGGGGGCTGCGAGAGCTCATCGTGCGACTCCATCGGATCACCCGCCGGGTCGAGCGGCGGTCGTGCGGGGGTGGGGCCGTACCGGTCGTCCGGTGGGACACAGAGTACCGTCGGGCGCTCGCGGGGCCCACTGCCCTCCTGTGCCTCCTGCCCGGCGCCGACCGGGAGACGGGCGCTCGGGACGGTTCGACAGAGGGTGCGCTCCGGAGGGTTCCGACAGAGGGAGGAGAGCGCGGCCGCGCCCGGCGGTCAGCATGGGGTCCTCGGAACCCGTCCCTCAGGAGTCGCGATGACGATCAGTGCACTCTCCTCGCCGCCCGCGCACCCGAGCGCCCCAGAGGACGTGGTGGTCCGGATGCTGAGCTCGGCGTCGCCCGCGCGGGAGCGGCTCCTGGTGGTCGAGGGCGGGATCGGCTCGGGCCGGACGCACATGCTGCGCTCCGCCGCGGCCACCGCTCGCACCGCCGGCTGCGAGGTCGTGGAGGTGCGGCCGGACCGGGGCGACGCCGTGATCGGCGCGTCCTCGCTCGCGCTGTTCGCCACGCTGATCGGCCGTCTGCAGCGGGTGCGCGACTCCTCCGCCTCGCCCTGCGACCCCGGCTTCCTGATCGTCGTCGACGACTGGGAGCGGTTCGACGTCGCCGCCCGCGAGACCCTCCAGGCCCTGGTGACCCGGCTGGTCGACGAGGTCGGTGCCGCCTGCCTCCTCGCCACCGGCGACCGTCGCGTCCTCGCCGGCTGGGAGGGCCTCCGGCACCGTCGCACGGAGCCCCTCGACGCGGAGGCGGCCCGCGGCTTCCTGCGCGCCCACGGCGGCCGCCGGCCGCTCGCCGTCGAGGCGCGCCTGCTGCGGGTCGCGGAGGGGAATCCGCTGCTCCTCGACGTCCTCGGGCGGGCCTGGGCCGGCGAGGACGCTCCCTCGCCCTTCCCGGTCTACCCGCGGCTCGAGCAGGCCGAGACCAGGGTGCTCGACCTGCTGGCTCCGCTGTCGGAGGAGTGCCGGGAGGCGCTCCTGGTCGTCGCGGTGGCGGGCGCCGAGTTCCCGGAGAGCATCGGGTCGGCCTCCGGAGACGGGGACCGCGCCCTGGTGCAGGCGGGGATCCTGACGGCGGGCGGCCGTGCGTTCCGCGACCCGGTGGTCCGCGCGGTGGTGCTCTCGACGGCGTCGCCCCGAGCGCTGCGGGCGGCACGGAGGCGGCTCGCCGAGCGCCCGGAGTCGGCCCCGCACCTCCGCCTGCTGCTCGCGGCGGACGACGCGGCCGTGCCGGAGGAGCGGGCGCGGCTGCTGAGGGACGCGGCGGAGGAGCGACTCCGCGCGGGTCGGCCGCAGGAGGCGCTGCTCCTCCTCGCCGAGGCGCGGTCGAGTGCGCGCGGTGGTGCTCTGCGGGAGGAGCTCGAGACGCGCGCGGCTGCCGTCGCGGCCTTCACCGGCGACGCGGCGGCCCTCGAGCGGGTGGTCGATCGCTCGCGGGAGGACGGCGGGGTTCTCGGGGCCGGCGTCGAGGCGGCGCGGCTGGCCGATGCGCTGCTCCGCACGGGGGACGGGGCGGGGCCCGGCCGGCGGGGTACGGAGCTGACGAACGCCGATCAGGCGCGGCGTCGGCCGCCGGCTGGTCAGCTGGCTCCGACCTGCTCCAGCGACTGCTCCCGCGACTGCTCAAGAGTTGTCGCACTCGACGCCCAGTGCGACAACTCCTGGACTCTCGTGGCGATCGCTCCTCGGCGGGCCGCCGCGACCATCCAGAAGTCGCCGTAGTCGGTCGCGAGTACGGCGACTCCTGGCTACTCGCCGGCTGTGGACAAGCGTTGGGCGTCGGCGGCTCCGACGGCCGCGACTGCTCGAGAGTTGTCGCACTCGACGCCCAGTGCGACAACTCCTGGACTCTCGTGGCGATCGCCCGTCGGCGGGCCGCCGCGACCATCCAGAAGTCGCCGTGGTCGGTCGCGAGCACGGTGACTTCTGGCTGCACGCCGCCTGCGGACGTGCGCAGGGAGCCGGCGGCCGGCGACTGTCCAGGAGTTGTCGCAGCCGATGCCGAGTGCGACAACTCCTGGACTCTCGCGAAAGTCCTGCGCTCTCGCGGAGGCGCGCCGCTCAGCCGCGCTCGGCCCGCTCGGCGAGGAGGTACTGCCAGTCGCGCGGCACGCGGTCCTTCGGCCCCGGGGTGGTCTGGCTCGCCGGGTGGCTCTGCGGGTCGGCCAGCGCGGGGCCGTCGGCGTAGTCGTCGGTCCGGTAGTCCCAGAACCAGTCCTCGCCGGGCTCGAAGCTGCGGATGACCGCGTGGCCGGTCGAGTGGTAGTGGGCCGTCGCGTGGCGGTTCAGCGAGTCGTCGCAGCAGCCGATGTGCCCGCAGAGCGCGCAGCGGCGCAGGTGCAGCCACCACGAGCCGGACTGCTCGCACTCGACGCAGCCGGGGCCGCTCGGCGGGACGGAGGGGTCGATCATCTGCTGCGACGTCATGCGCTCAGCATGCGCCTCCCGCGGCGGCAGGCACCAGGTCGGATGACTCGATCCTGCGGCTCCGTCACGCGCTCCGGGCGTCCTCGAGGCTGAGGAGCGCGTCGCGGAGCCCGGCCCGCGAGGTCACCCCGAGCTTGGGGAAGATCCGGTACAGGTGCCCGCTGACGGTGCGGGGCGAGACGAAGAGCTGCTGGGCGATCTGCTTGTTCGAGAGCCCCGCGGCGGCCAGCGAGACCACGCGCCGCTCCTGCTCGCTGAGGTCGGCGGCGACCGGCGCCTCCCCCGCTCCGCCCGCCGCCCGCAGCTCGTGCTGGGCGCGGGCGAGCCAGAGCTCGGCCCCCACCGCGGCGAACCCCGCGGCGGCCTGGCGGAACCGGGTGCGCGCCTCCAGCGGGCGCATCCGGCGGCGCAGCCACTCGCCGTGGCAGAGCTGGACGCGCGCCCGCTCGAACGGCCACTCCTCGGAGGCCGGGTCGAGGGAGCGCTCGAAGAGGGCGCCCGCGCCGCCGGTCTGATCGAGGACCGCGGTCGCCGCGAGGGCGAGCATCCGCCCGCGGGCAGCGAGGGGCCGAGCGGCGAGGTCCGCCGCGGCCGCCGCCAGCTCGGCGCAGTGCTCGGGCAGGCGGAGGCGCGAGGCGGCCTCGGCGGCGTCGAGGAGCTTCAGCGGGTCGCCGCCGGCGCAGGAGGAGGAGCGGGCGTGCGCCTCCTCGAAACGGCCGCCGCCGAGGTCGAGCGAGCACAGGGCGTGATCGGCGGCGCGCGCGACCGACGCCGCTCCGTGCCGCAGCGCCCAGGCCGTCGCGCGCTCGGCGCACTCGAGGGTGCGTGCGCGGTCGCCCTGCACGGCGTGGACCCGGGCTCGAGTCGCGTCGATCAGCGCGCGCACGGCGGGCAGGTCGTCGGCGCGGGCGGCGGCGCGGTCGAGGTCGGCCGAGGCGTCGTCGAGGCGACCGCCGTCGAGTGCGGTGGTGCCGCGGCGGAGGAAGGCGAGGGCGCCGGGCAGGCCGTCCGCCTCATCCCCGCCGTCGAGGAGCCCGGCGAGGCGGTCGCGGCGCTCGTCCGAGACCTCGAGCAGCGACCAGGCGAGGTGCAGCGCGACCGTCTTCCACGGGTCGCCCGTGACCGCGGAGTCCTCGGCGAGCAGCAGGCGGCGCTCCCACTCCTCGTCCGGGACCGGCCGCACGCAGGCCTCCACGAGGCGCAGGACGGGATCGAGGGGGTGCTCCTCGCCGACGGCGAGCGCCTC
>NZ_PSVX01000071.1:0-16255 GCF_002932695.1 Rathayibacter sp. AY1D2
ATCGGCCCGAAGTCCGCCCAGCGCATCGCGTTCCACATCCTGCAGACCGAGACGTTCGACGTCACCCGGCTCGCCGAGATCCTGCTCGAGCTGCGCGGCGTGTGGGGCTGCTCCTCGATGAACTGGGCGCCGAGGATCTCGCGGACGACCGCCTCGCCGTAGCGCTGACGGCCGTCGGCGGTCGCCGAGCGGGTCGTGCGGGTGACCGGGCGCGCGGCGGGAGCCGGACGCTCGGCGACGGGGGCGGGCCGCGGCGGGGCGGCGGGCTCGGGCGCGGCGGCGGGCTCGCCGGGAGGTGCGACGGTCGCCCAGGAGTCGGGCATCGGCGGCTCGACCGGCGGCATGTCCTCCTCCGGCGGCTCCTCGTCGAACGGGGGCTCGTCGCCGGCGGGAGCGGCTTCAGCGGCGGCGAGGGGGGCGGCGCGCACCGGCTCGGCGGCCGCGGCGGGGGCCTCCACCGGAGCGGAGGGAGCAGCCGCCTCGGCCGCAGGGGTCGGATCGGCGGGGATCGCCACCGTGGCCCAGCCGTCGGAGCCGGTCGCGGCCGGGATCGGCGCAGCCGGGGCGGGCGCGGCGGTCGCCTCGACGGCGGCGCGCTCGGCCTCCGGGGCGGCGGCGCGAGGCTCGACGCGGGCGATGTACTTCACCCGCAGGCCGAGGACCTGCTGGATCGCCTGACGCAGGTACTCGCTGACTCCGGGCTGCCCAGCGGTTCCCGGCATCTTGAACGACTCGACGTCGTTCTGGCTCGGGAACGAGAGGGTCAGCACGTCGTCCTTGAGGGCGCGCACCTGGGCGGTGTAGGCCACCAGCCAGGCGGTCATCTTCGCCTTCTGCACGACCTCGAGGATCTCGGGCCAGGTGTCCTTCATCCGCTGGAGGGTGACCGCGCCGTCGGCGGATGCGTCGCCCGCGGCCGCAGCGGGTGCGGAGGCGGCGGGCGCCTCAGTGGACGCAGCGGCCTGATCCGACGGCTCCTGCCCGACCGGCTCCGGACGAGCCGCCGCGGCGGTCGTCGCGCGGGGGCGTCCTGACTCGGCCGACGCGGACTCGTCCGCCTCCGGCGCGGCCGCCGTCTCCTCGGGCGCCGTCACCGGCGGCGCGGCGACCGGTGCGGACGCGGTCACCGGCGCCTCGGTGCGCGGAGCGGCCGCGATGGTCTCGGGCACCGAGCCGGGAGCGGCGGCGTGCGAGGCGTGGTGGGGCTCGGGCGCACGGGACGGCTCGGACGCGCGCGACGCCTCGGACGACCGCGGGGCGGGCGCCGCGGTCTCGCGCGGCGGGGCCACGTGCCGCGGGCGCTCCTCCTGGGCCGCGACGGGCGCGATGCCGGCGCCGGTGCCGTGCACCAGGGTTCGGGCGATCATCAGCTCGAGGTGCAGGCGCGGCGAGGTCGCACCGGTCATCTCGGTGAGGGCCTCGTTGACCACGTCGGCGATGCGGGAGAGCTCGGCCAGGCCGAGCGCGCGCGACTGGCCGGCCATGCGGTCGAGCTCGTCCTGCGAGACGCCGCGGAGCACGGCCGAGGCCGCTCCCCCGGTCGCCGCGACGACGATCAGGTCGCGGAGCTTCTCGAGCAGGTCCTCGACGAAGCGGCGCGGGTCCTGCCCCGTCTGGATGACGCGGTCGACCGCTCCGAACGCCTCGGCGGAGTCGTGCTCGGCGAGCGCGTCGACCACCTCGTCGAGCAGGGCGCCGTGGGTGTAGCCGAGGAGGGCGACGGCCCGCTCGTACTCGACGGTCTCGGCCTCGGAGCCGGCCATCAGCTGGTCGAGCAGGGAGAGCGTGTCGCGGACGGACCCGCCGCCCGCGCGGACCACGAGCGGCAGCACGCCGGCCGCCACGTGCACGCCCTCGCGCTCGCAGAGCTCCTGCGTGTAGTCGAGCATCTGCGCCGGCGGGACGAGCCGGAACGGGTAGTGGTGCGTGCGCGAGCGGATCGTGCCGATGACCTTGTCCGGCTCCGTGGTCGCGAAGATGAACTTCACGTGCTCCGGCGGCTCCTCCACGATCTTGAGCAGCGCGTTGAAGCCCTGCGGCGTGACCATGTGCGCCTCGTCGAGGATGAAGATCTTGAAGCGGTCGCGCGCCGGGGCGAAGATGGCGCGCTCGCGCAGATCGCGCGCGTCGTCGACTCCGTTGTGGCTCGCCGCGTCGATCTCGACCACGTCGAGCGAGCCCTGGCCCTCGCGGCTGAGCTCGACGCAGCTGTCGCAGACGCCGCAGGGGGTGTCGGTCGGGCCCGTCGCGCAGTTGAGGCAGCGGGCGAGGATGCGCGCCGAGGTGGTCTTGCCGCAGCCGCGGGGGCCGCTGAAGAGGTAGGCGTGGTTGACGCGGTTGGTGCGGAGCGCCGTCATGAGCGGATCCGTCACCTGGGACTGGCCGATCATCTCGGCGAACGTCTCGGGCCGGTACCGGCGATACAGGGCTGCTACCACCCGACAAGAGTAGCCGCGACCTCCGACACCGGAGCCGGGACGGCGGACCTCCGAGCGCGCGTAGCCTCGGTCCCGTGCTCCCGCCGCCTCCGCTCCCCCGCTTCGACGCGGTCGTGCTCGCCGGCGGACGCGCTTCCCGCCTCGGCGGCGCGGTCAAGCCGCTCCTCCGGCACCGCGAGTCGACGCTCCTCGGCACCGCCCTCGCAGCCGTGCGCGGAGCCGAGCGGAGGATCGTGGCCGGACCGTCGTCGCTCGCTCCGGCTGTCGACGGCGCCGAGCTCGTCCAGGAGGATCCGCCGTTCGGCGGCCCGGTCGCAGGCCTGGCCGCCGCGCTGCCCCTGCTCGACCGCCCGGGCGCTCCGGACTGGGTCGTCGTGCTCGCCGCCGATCTCGTCTCCCCCGCTCCCGCCGTGCACACCCTGCTCGAGGTCGCGTCGAACGCCGTCGAGGCCTCCCTCCTGGCCGTCGACGCGAGCGGCCGAGCCCAGCAGCTCCTCGGCGTGCACCGGCGAGCGGCCCTCGTCGAAGCGCTCACCGCGCTCGGCGATCCCGACGGCGCCTCGGTGCGCGCCCTCCTCCGGGACCTTCCCCCGCGGCTCGTGACGGTGCCCGGAGGGACGACCGACGACGTCGACGCGCCCGCCGACGCGCTCCGGCACGGGATCGACCTGTCGGGCCCGCGCGGCGCAGACTGAGCGGATGGACGACACGACCGGCCCCCGCCCCTCCGCCTCCGACGGCGCCCGCCCCACCGAGGAGGTGCTCGCCGGCTGGTGGGCCGAGCTGTGCTCCGCGCTCGGCCTCGGCGGGGTCCCGGTGGACCCGGACGCCCTGCTCGCCCTCGCCGGTCGCGCGGCGCACGGAGTGGTCCGGCCGGCGGCTCCGCTGACCACGTTCCTCGCGGGCTACGCGGCGGGCCTGGCCGGGGGCGGCCGGGACGCGCTCGACGCGGCGCTCACGGCCTCGCACCGGGCGGTGGACGAGCGTATGCACGCCTCCTGAGACGCTACTCCACCGGCCTCGATCCGGCACCAGGCCGACGCCGTACGGTTCCCCCGAGTCCCGGTGCCGCGGCTCGGACCGAGAGCGGCGCAGGACTCCCGCGGCCGACTGCGCCGCGGTCGTCCATCTGAAGGAGCCCCGCATGTCAGGCAACAGAGCCGTCGCCTACAAGTCCCCCGGAGTCGTCGAGGTCATCGACATCGACTACCCCGCCTTCGAGCTGAAGGACGGACCCGGCGTCAATCCGGCGAACATCGGGCGGAAGCTGCCGCACGGCGCCATCCTCCGCACCGTCTCCACCAACATCTGCGGCTCGGACCAGCACATGGTCCGCGGCCGCACCACCGCTCCGTCGGACCTCGTGCTCGGCCACGAGATCACCGGCGAGGTCGTGGAGGTCGGCCCCGACGTCGAGTTCGTCAAGGTCGGCGACATCGTGTCCGTGCCGTTCAACATCGCCTGCGGCCGCTGCCGCAACTGCAAGGAGCGCAAGACCGGCATCTGCCTCAACGTGAATCCGGACCGCCCTGGCAGCGCGTACGGCTACGTCGACATGGGCGGCTGGGTCGGCGGGCAGGCCGAGTACGTGATGGTCCCCTACGCCGACTGGAACCTCCTGGTGTTCCCGGACCGCGATCAGGCGCTCGAGAAGATCCTCGATCTGACGATGCTCTCGGACATCTTCCCGACGGGCTTCCACGGCGCGGTGACCGCCGGAGTCGGCGTCGGCTCCACGGTCTACGTCGCAGGAGCGGGACCGGTCGGACTCGCCGCGGCGGTCGGAGCGCAGCTGCTCGGAGCGGCCGTCGTGATCGTCGCGGACCTCAACGAGGAGCGTCTGGCGCAGGCGCGCTCCTTCGGCTGCGAGACGGTCGACGTCTCGAAGGGCGATCCGGCCGGCCAGATCGAGCAGATCCTCGGCGTGCCCGAGGTCGACTGCGGAGTGGACGCCGTCGGCTTCGAGGCGCACGGCAACGGCGCCGACTCGGGGAAGGAGGCGCCGGCGACGGTGCTGAACTCGCTGATGTCGATCACCGCGGCGGGCGGCGCCCTCGGCATCCCGGGCCTCTACGTCACGGGCGACCCGGGCGGAGTCGACGAGGCGGCCCAGGAGGGCTCGCTGTCGATCCGCCTCGGGCTCGGCTGGGCGAAGTCGCTGTCCTTCACCACGGGCCAGTGCCCGGTCATGAAGTACAACCGGCAGCTGATGATGGCGATCCTGCACGACCGGGTCCACATCGCCGACGCGGTCCAGGCCACCGCGATCAGCCTGGACGACGCTCCCCGCGGCTACGCCGACTTCGACAAGGGCGCCGCGAAGAAGTTCGTGCTGAACCCGAACGGCTACCTGGGATGACCGACGGGGCGGGTCCTGCCCAGGGCCCGCCCCGAGCCCCGGGAGAATGGACGGGATGAGCGCGCATGGGCATGAGGCGACCGACTGGGACGAGGCCAGGCGGATCGTCGGCGAAGCGGTGGCGCGCTCCGGCGTCTCGACCGTCCCCCTCCTCGACGCCCGCGGAGCCGTCCTCGACCGCGCCGTCACCGCCGCCCGGCCGCTCCCCCACTACGACTCCTCGGCCATGGACGGCTGGGCCGTGCGCGGACCCGGGCCCTGGCCGCTCGAGGACGGCACCGCCGCGCCGATCGTCACCGGAGCCGCCGTGCCCGACTGGAGCGACGCGGTGCTGCCGTCCGAGCAGGGCGCGGTCCGCGACGACCTGCTCACGGCGCGGGCGCCCCTCCCGCCCGGCCGCCACGTCCGGCGCGCGGGCGACGAGGCCGCCCGCGGAGCCGTGCTGGTCGATGCCCGGACCCGCCTCACTCCCGCGCACCTCGCCCTGCTCGCGGTCGCCGGGATCGACGCGCTCGACGTCCGCCCACCCGCCGCGGTCGACCTGCTCCTCACGGGGGACGAGGTCGACACCGAGGGGATGCCGCCCGCCGGACGGGTGCGCGACGCGTTCACGCCGCTGCTGCCCGCGCTGGTCGAGCTCTCGGGCGGAGCTGTGGGAGAGATCGTGCGCCGCGGCGACGACGAGGAGGCGATCGCACGGACGCTGCTGGCGGGCACGGCGCCGATCCTCCTCACGACGGGCGGGACCGGGCGCTCCCGGGTGGACGCGGTCCGTCGCGCCCTCGATGCGGTGGGCGCGCGCGTCCTCGTCGACGGCGTCGGAATGCGCCCCGGCCACCCGACCATGGCTGCGCTGCTGCCGCGAGGGACGCTGGTGATCGCGCTGCCGGGCAACCCGCTCGCCGCCCTGCTCGCGGCGGTCTCCTTCCTGCCGCCGGCCCTCGACGCGGCGTCCGGCGCCGCTGCCCGGCCCCTCGGCCGGGGCGTCCTCGCCGAGCCGCTCGGGCGCGCGGGGACCACGGTGCTCGTGCCCGTCTGCTCCGGCGAGGACGGCTGGCGGGCCTCCGCCGGCATCCGCTCGCACATGCTCACCGGTCTCGCCGCCTCGGAGGCCGTGGCCGTCGTGCCCGCACCGGGAGCGGCAGCAGGCGACTCCGTGCGCCTGCTGCCGCTGCCCTGGTGAGGCCTACGCCGCCGGTTCGAGGCGGATCACGACCGACTTCGAGGTCGGCGTATTGCTGATCTTCGCGGTCGAGTCCAGCGGCACGAGGACGTTCGTCTCGGGGTAGTAGGCGGCCGCGCAGCCGCGGGGCGTGTCGTACGCCACGACGCGGAACGCCTCCGCCCGCCGCTCGACGCCGTCGGGCCACTCCGAGACCAGGTCGACCATCGCGCCGTCCGCGAAGCCCAGCTCGGCGACGTCGTCGGCGTGGACGAACACCACCCGGCGGCCGTCGTGGATCCCTCGGTAGCGGTCGTCCTTGCCGTAGATCGTGGTGTTGAACTGGTCGTGCGAGCGCAGCGTCTGCAGCAGCAGCCTGCCCTCCGGAACCCGCGGGTACTCGAGCGGATTCGCGGTGAAGCGGGCCAGGCCGGAGGGGGTGTCGAAGCGGCGCGAGTCGCGCGGCGGGTGCGGGAGGACGAAGCCGCCGGGCACGTCGATCCGGGCCTCGAAGCCGTCGAAACCGGGGACGACGTTGGCGATGTGCGAGCGGATGCGGCGGTAGTCGTCGCGCAGTCCCGCCCAGTCGACCCGGGGGACGTTCTCGCGGCCCTCGAGCAGCCGCTCCGCGATCCCCGTGAGGATCGCCACCTCCGAGCGCAGGCCCGGGCTCGGCGGGCGCAGGCGGCCCCGGGAGGCGTGCACGGCGCTCATCGAGTCCTCGACCGTGACCCGCTGCTCGCCCGAGCGCTGCACGTCGGAGTCGGTGCGGCCGAGGGTGGGCAGGATCAGCGCGCGCCGGCCGGTGACCACGTGCGAGCGGTTGAGCTTGGTCGAGACGTGGACGGTGAGGGCGAGCGAGCGCATCGCCGCCTCCGTCACTCCGCTGTCGGGCGTCGCCCGGGCGAAGTTGCCGCCGAGCCCCATGAACACGCGGGCCTTCCCGTCGCGCATCGCCCGGATCGCGGCGACCGTGTCCGTCCCGTGCACGCGCGGGGAGGAGAAGGAGAACTCGCGGTCGAGCGCGTCGTGGAAGGAGTCCGGCATCCGCTCGAAGATGCCCATCGTGCGGTCGCCCTGCACGTTCGAGTGGCCGCGCACCGGGCAGACGCCCGCGCCGGGCTTGCCGATGTTGCCGGTGAGCAGGAGCACGTTGACGACGTCCTTGAGCGTCGCGACCGAGTGCGCGTGCTGCGTGAGGCCCATCGCCCAGCAGACGACGGTGCCCTCGGACGCCGCGATCAGCTCGGCGACGGTGCGGATGCGCGTCTCGTCGATCCCGCTCGCCCGCTCGATCTCGTCCCACTGGACCTCCCGCAGCCCGTGGAGGTACTCGGCGAGGCCGCCGGTGCTCTCGCGGATGAAGGCGTGGTCGAAGACGTCGCCGCGCGCCTCCTCAGACTCGAGCAGCGCCTTGCCCAGACCCTGGAACAGGGCCTGGTCGCCGCCCAGCCGGACCTGGAGGAAGTGGTCGGCGAGGGCCGTGCCGTCGCCCAGGGTGCCGCGGACGGTCTGCGGGTTCTGGAAGCGGAGCAGCCCCGCCTCCGGCAGCGGATTCACGGCCACGATGGTGCCGCCGGCGCGCTTGGCGCGCTCCAGCGCGGTCAGCATCCGCGGGTGGTTCGTTCCGGGGTTCTGGCCTGCGACGATGATCAGCGGAGCCCGCTCCACGTCGCGCAGGCTCACCGAGCCCTTGCCGATCCCGATCGTCTCGGTGAGGGCGGATCCGCTGGACTCGTGGCACATGTTCGAGCAGTCGGGCAGGTTGTTCGTGCCGAAGCCGCGGACCATCAGCTGGTAGACGAAGGCCGACTCGTTCGAGGTCCGGCCGGACGTGTAGAAGATCGCCTCGTCGGGGCTCGCGCAGGCGCGCAGCTCCTCGGCCACGAGGTCGAGCGCCTCGTCCCAGCCCACGGGCCGGTAGTGCGTCGCGCCCTCCTCGAGCAGCATCGGCTCCGTGAGCCGGCCCTGCTGGCCGAGCGCGAAGTCGTCCCACTCCTCCAGCTCCGCGACGGGGTGCGCGGCGAAGAACGCCGATGTGACGGTGCGGAGCGTGGCCTCCTCGGCGACCGCCTTCGCTCCGTTCTCGCAGAACTCGGCGACGTGGCGCTTGTCGCCCTCCGGCCAGGCGCAGCCCGGGCAGTCGAATCCGGTCTTCTGGTTCACCCGCAGGAGCGTCTCGGCGCTGCGCACCGGGCCCATCTGCTTGAGCGAGATCTCGAGGGCGTGGGCGACGCCGGGGATCCCGACGGCGCGTCTCTTCGGCGACCGGACGGAGAGGCGGCTCTCGTCGATCGGACTCTCGCGGGGCTCGGCGTCATCGACCATTCCTGCATCGTACGTCCGCACCCCGGCATCGCTCCCGGTTCCCGGTGGGAGGATGACCTCCACCGCCTGAGGAGACCCATGAGCCGCAGTGTCGCCCGCACCCGCCTGACCGCCGTCCGCGCCGACGATCCGCCCCGCCGTCGCGAGGACGTCCTGGCCGTCGAGGAGCCGCTCGAGATCCGCGTCGGCGGACGACGCTTCAGCGTGACCATGCGCACGCCCGGCGACGACTTCGACCTGGTCGCGGGATTCCTGGTGTCCGAGGGGGTGCTCACCGAGTCGGAGCAGCTCGCGGCGATGCGCTACTGCGCGAGCGGCTCCGGGCCGGGCGAGAACACGTACAACGTGGTCGACGCGAGCGTCCGCGGCGGGCGGGAGGCCGTGCTGCTCGAGCGCGAGCGGTCGGTGTACACGACGAGCTCGTGCGGAGTGTGCGGGCTCGCGTCGCTCGAGGCGGTCGCCACCGACTCGGCGTGGAGCGTCGCGGAGGACGACCTGCGGGTCGAGCGGGAGCTGCTGGTCTCGCTCCCCGATCGGCTCCGCGAGGCGCAGGCGGTGTTCGAGCGGACGGGCGGCGTCCACGCGGCCGGGCTGTTCGACGCGGACGGCTCGCTGCTGGTGCTCCGAGAGGATGTCGGGCGCCACAACGCCGTGGACAAGGTGGTCGGCTGGGGGCTCCGGGAGGGGCGGCTGCCGTTGCGGGGGACGCTGCTGCAGGTGTCGGGGCGCGCCTCGTTCGAGCTGGTGCAGAAGGCCGTGATGGCCGGCATCCCCCTGCTCGCCGCGGTCGGTGCCCCGTCGTCGCTGGCGGTGGACCTGGCTCGCGACTCCGGCCTCACCCTGATCGGCTTCAGCCGCGGCTCCGGCTTCAACCTCTACGCGGGCGACGCGCGCCTGCTGCCCTGAGCCGGGGCTCCTCGGCCGGCTCCTGCCGATGGAGCAGCCCGCGCAGCAGCCGCATCGAGATCTCCTCCCTCGCGCTCGGACTCGATACGCCGCGTCCCGCGGCTACTCGACCAGCAGGAGGGCCCGAGTATTCGGCAGAGGGCCGCGACCCGGAATCGCGTGCGAGCGATTCAGGGCAGCCCGACGCTCCACGCTCTGCGGAACGCAACCCCTGAGAGGCCGACCGAGGTCGCGTAGCGGGCCACCGCTGCACGACGAGCGAGCACCGCCGCGTGCCAGCGATTCAGGACAGCCCGACAGGAGCCGCCACCCCCGGAAGCCGACCGCGAGTGATGTCGCGGCTCCGCCGCTACACGACCGACAAGCTCTGCCGGGCGATCTCCAGCTCCTCGTTCGTGGGGATGACGAGGACGGCGACGCGGGAGTCGTCGGTGGAGATGCGGCGGGCGCCGCGGTCGGAGGACGTGTTGCGCTCGGGGTCGAGCTCGATGCCCAGGCCCTCGAGGCCGCGGAGGGCGCCGGCGCGGACGGCGGCGACGTTCTCGCCGACTCCGGCCGTGAACACCACGGCGTCGACGCGGCCCAGCTGGGCGTAGAAGGCCCCGATGTAGTGGCGGAGGCGGTGGTAGTAGACCTCGAGTCCGGCGCGGGCCCGCTCGTCGCCGGCCTCGGCCGCCTCCTGGACGTCGCGCATGTCGCCGCGACCCGTGAGGCCGAGGAGGCCGCTTCGGCGGTTGAGGAGGGTGTCGAGCTCGTCGATCGAGAGGCCCGCCTTGCGGGCGAGGTGGAAGACGACGGCCGGGTCGAGGTCGCCGGAGCGGGTGCCCATCACCAGGCCCTCGAGCGGGGTCATGCCCATCGAGGTCTCGACGGAGACGCCGCCGTCGACCGCGCAGGCGGACGCTCCGTTGCCCAGGTGCAGGACGATCGTCTTCAGGTCGGAGCGGCGGCGGCCGAGATAGGCGGCGGCGGCCTCCGAGACGAACTTGTGCGAGGTGCCGTGGAAGCCGTAGCGGCGGACGCGGTGCTTCTCGGCGAGCTCGGCGGGCAGCGCGTAGGTCGACGCCTCGGCCGGGATCGTGTGGTGGAAGGCGGTGTCGAAGACGGCGACGTGCGGGACGTCCGGGAAGGCGTTCTGCGCCGCCTCGATGCCCTCGAGGTTGGCGGGGTTGTGCAGCGGGGCGAGGTCGGCGAGGTCCTCGATGTTGATCTTGACCAGGTCGGTGACGACGGTGGGCTCGAAGAAGCGCTTGCCGCCGTGCACGACGCGGTGGCCCACGGCGACGGGAGGGAACTCGTCGAGGCTCGGGCCGTGCTCGCCGAATGCGCGGATCATCGCGTCGAAGCCGGCGGTGTGGTCGGGGATCAGCCCCTCGATCTCGAACGACTCCCCGTCGCGGGTGTGCTTCGTGCGGCCGGTGTCCTCGCCGATCCGCTCGACGAGGCCGCTGGCGAGCGTCTCCTCGGTGGTCATCTCGATGAGCTGGTACTTGAACGACGACGATCCGCTGTTGACGACGAGGACGACGGACATGAGGGGACTCCTGGGGTGATCGGGGTCGGGAGAGGCGGCGGCGGGGTCGCCGCTAGCGCACCACGGGGATGGCGGCGGTGGGCGGGACGATGGCCTGGGTGGCGGCCTGGATGGCCGTGATCGCGACGGTGTTGACGATGTCCTGCACGAGCGCGCCGCGCGAGAGGTCGTTGACCGGCTTGCGCAGGCCCTGGAGGACCGGTCCGATGGCGACGGCGCCGGCCGAGCGCTGCACGGCCTTGTAGGTGTTGTTGCCCGTGTTGAGGTCGGGGAAGATGAACACCGTCGCGCGCCCGGCGACCTGGGAGCCGGGCATCTTCGAGGCCGCGACCGCCGCGTCGGCCGCCGCGTCGTACTGGATCGGGCCCTCGACGAGCAGGTCGGGCCGGCGCTCGCGCACCAGAGCCGTCGCCGCGCGGACCTTCTCGACGTCGGCGCCGGCTCCGCTCTCGCCCGTGGAGTAGGAGAGCATCGCGATGCGGGGATCGATGCCGAACTGCTGGGCGGTCTCGGCGGACGAGATCGCGATGTCGGCGAGCTGCGCCTCGGTGGGATCGGGGTTCACTGCGCAGTCGCCGTAGACCAGCACGCGGTCGGCGAGCGCCATCAGGAACACGCTCGAGACGACGGAGACGCCCGGGCTCGTCTTGATGATCTCGAAGCCGGGGCGGATGGTGTGCGCGGTCGTGTGCGCGGCTCCCGAGACCATCCCGTCGGCCAGGCCGAGCTGCACCATCATCGTGCCGAAGTAGGAGACGTCCGTGACGGTGTCGTAGGCGTGGTCGTAGGTGATGCCCTTGTGCGCGCGGATGCGGGCGTACTCCTCGGCGAAGCGCGCGCGGTGCTCGGGGTCGAGAGTGCTCAGCACGCGCGCGCCGTCGAGGTCGAGGCCGAGGCCCGCCGCACGGGCGCGGATCTCGGCCTCCTCGCCGAGGATCGTGAGCCGGGCGATGCCGCGCTTGAGCACGGTCGCGGCGGCGCGGAGGATCCGGTCGTCGCCGCCCTCGGGCAGGACGATGTGGCGGTCGGCGATGCGCGCGCGCTCGATCAGCCCGTACTCGAACATCAGCGGTGTGACGACCTCGGACCGGCCGACGTCGAGGAGGGTGAGCAGCTCGACCGCGTCGACCGCCTCCTGGAAGAGGGCGAGGGAGGTGTCGCGCTTGCGCGGGGAGTCGGCCGCCAGGCGGCCGCGGGCCGCAGTGACGCGGACGGCGGTGTCGTACGTGCCGAGCTCGGTCATCACGATCGGCACGCGGCTGTCGACGCCCTCGATCAGCCGGACGATCGGCTCCGGCAGCTCGAAGCCGCCGTTGAGGATGATGCCGGTGACCGTGGGGAACGTGCCGGAGGCGTACGCCATGATCACGGCGAGGACGACCTCGGGCCGGTCGCCGGGGACGATCACGACGCCGCCCTCGGTGAGCCGCGGCAGGACGTTCACCATGGACATGCCGGCGATCACCACGCCGAGCGCCTCCCGGCCGAGCAGCTCCGGATCGCCCGCGACGACGACGCCGTCGACCGCCTCGACCAGGCGGGACAGGCTCGGAGCGACGAGGAACGGATCCTCGCGGATCGCCCAGACCGGGACGGTGGCGGGGATGCTCTCGCGGATCGCGGCGACGGCGTCGGCGGCGGTGTCGGGATCGGCGCGGTTCGCGATCACTCCGATGAGGCTCGCGTGGGCCGTGCGCAGCTCGACCGAGGCGAGCTCCGTGATCTGGCGCATCTCCTCCGGCGTGCGCGCGGGAGCCTGGCCCAGCTGCTCGCTGCGGGACGAGTCCCGGCCGGTGAGGACGAGCAGGACCGGGGCGCCGAGGTTGGCGGCGATGCGGGCGTTGTAGCCGAGCTCGGTGGGGCTGCCGACGTCCGTGTAGTCGGAGCCGAGGATGACGACGGCGTCGCACCGGGCCTCGACGCCCTTGTACCGCTCGACGATCCGCGAGAGCGCCGCCTCGCCGTCGGCGTGGACGTCCTCGTAGGTGACGCCGATGCAGTCCTCGTAGGCGAGGCCCGAGTCGGAGTGGCCGAGCAGCATCTCGAGCACGTAGTCCGGCTCGGAGGTGGAGCGGGCGATCGGGCGGAAGACGCCGACCCGCTGCACCTGGCTGCTGAGCGCATCGAGGACGCCGAGGGCGACCGTGGACTTGCCCGAATGACCTTCGGCGGACGAGATGTAGATGCTCTGAACCATCGGATCCAGCCTACCGAGGGGGTCCCTCCGCCTGGCTGAGTAGAGGCCAGGGATGGGAGGGCGTGCATGGCGCGCGGCTGTGGAGGAGCGTCCGCAGTCGGTAGGGCCTCGTAGCGGCTGTGCGGCGGTCCATCGGCGGAGCAGGCGGGCCGGTTAACGGAAGAGGACCCCCCGCGCACCCGCCAGAGCCCGGTTACCCTTGCTGCGTTTCCGCCCTGGGGGAGTTGGCCTGGATGGCGCCACGCGGGGAGCCGGGTGACAGTCTAACCGACGACGGCGGCCGAGGAGAGCGGGGCGTGTCGGGGTCGTGGTCAGCGGAAGGCTCCGACACCGGCTAGTATCGATGAGTCGCGGCTCAGGTCGTGCCAGGAGGATTCGCCTAGTGGCCTATGGCGCACGCTTGGAAAGCGTGTTGGGTGAAAGCCCTCGGGGGTTCGAATCCCCCATCCTCCGCGAACGGTGTCCGTTGCTCTCGCCAGCACGGGCACCGTTTTGTTTAACCGGTGCGGCCGATCGTCGAGGCCCGGTCGACCGGTGCGGGCGTCCGTCGGAGCGGCGCGCTCACGCAGCGCCGGGTTCGCGCCGCCGGCACACACGCAGCTGCAGCCGACGAGGTCGCGCCGAGCAGGCGCCGCCGATCGTTCGGCGCGCGCCGGGCGTGCGGGATCAGCCGTAGAGGTGGTTCGTCCGCGCGCAGGAGTCGGAGCAGAAAGCGCCACGGCGGGCGACGAGCGGGGCCGAGCAGGCGGCGCAGACGGGGCGGAAGAAGAGTTCGGCTATGGTTCGCGACATGGTCCGACCGTAGGTGCCGGTCCCGGATCGTGCCCGTCGCCATCCGTATTACGACAACGCGGACGACAGGGCGGCGATACGGACCCTCCGGCGACGCCGGCCGTCAGTCGGCGATGCGCTCGAGCCATTCGTCGAGCAGGAGCCGCTCCCCCGCGCTGAGAGGCTCGATCTGCGGCAGCGCCGTCCGCAGGGCGACGGCGTGCGCGACGACCGCACGGGCGGCGGGATCGGTGGGGCCCGCCTCCGCCGTGGTGATCGCCGCGAGGACGGACTCGCGCGAGCGGGACGAGAGCTCGTCGTCGGGGTCGGCGAGGGCGGTCAGCGTGAGGGTGCAGCCGAGCGCGGCCGACTGGAGCAGGCGGGAGGCCCGCTCGACGTCGACGGTGAGGCGGCCGGCTTCGGCGACGGCCCGGACCGCGTCGAGGAGGACGCCGCGGGACAGGCGCGCCGCCTCCGACTCCTCCCCCGGCCGCGCGGTGAACATCAGCGCGTAGAGGTGCGGTTCGGCGAGTCCGAAGGCGACGTGGTGATCCCAGGCGGCACGGAGCGCGTCGACCGGGTCGGCCGGCGCCTCGCTCCGCTCGAAGTCGGCGAGGGCCGTGGCGAATCCGGCTGCCGCGGCCGAGTCGAGCAGCCCGCGCAGGTCGCCGAACGTCCGGTAGATCGTGGGGGCCTGGACCCCCGCCGCCGCGCTGATCGCCCGCGTCGACACCGCGTCCCGCCCGCCGTCCGCCAGCAGCTCGACCGTCGCTCGGAGGATCCGCTCCCGCGTCGTCCCGCTCTCACTCATGCTACCGACGCTAACACGTTCCCGTTAGCGCCTCGACTCCCGGACCGGCCCGGGCCGCCTCAGCGCCGTCGGGCGGTCCCGAAGATCCCGCGGACCACCTCGCGCAGCAGGGTCCTGCCGGCGCTCGAGCCCAGCACCTCCTCGACGACCGTCTTGTCGCGGCGGGCGGTGCGGGTCCCGCGGGAGGTCGGTGCCGTGCGCCGTCGGGAGCGCTCGGCGGCCTGGTCGGCGGCGCGCTCGGCGGCGGCCCGCTCCTTCGCGCGGCGGGCGGCGTCCGCGGTCTCCTCCTTGGCGCGACGCGCGTCCTCCTTGGCGCGGCGGGCGTCGTCGGCGGCCTGCTGCTCGGCGGCGGCGCGGGCCTCCTCGGCGTCGGCGGCGGCGTCGAGCCGGCGGGTGAGGATCTCGCGGGCGGAGTCGCGGTCGAGGGGCGTGCCGTAGCGCGCGAGGAGCGGGGACCTCTGGACGCTCGCCTCGCGGTCGGCCTCGGGGGTGGGCTTCATCGAGCCGAGCGGGGCGCGGAGACGCGTCCAGGCGACCGGGGTCGGGGCGCCGCGCTCGTTCATGACCGTCACGATCGCCTCGCCGATGGGGAGCGCCTGGAGGACCTCACCGAGGTCGTAGTCGCTCTCAGGGTAGGTCGAGACGGTGGCGCGGAGGGCCTTGGCGTCGTCCGGCGTGTGCGCGCGGAGCTGGTGCTGCACGCGGGAGCCGAGCTGGGCGAGGACGTCGCCCGGCACATCCTTCGGGGTCTGGGTGACGAAGACGATGCCGACGCCCTTGGAGCGGATGAGGCGCACGGTCTGGGTGATCGCGGCGAGGAAGTCCTTCGACGCGTCGCGGAAGAGCAGGTGCGCCTCGTCGAAGAAGAACACCAGCTTCGGCTTGTCGAGGTCGCCGACCTCCGGCAGGTCGTTGAAGAGGTCGGCGAGCAGCCACATCAGGAAGGTGGAGAACAGAGCCGGTCGGTCGGCGACTCCGGGGACCTCGAGGAGGCTGACGACGCCGCGCCCGTCGGCGGCGAGGCGGAGGAACTCGGCCGTGTCGATCTCAGGCTCGCCGAAGAACACGTCGGCGCCCTGGTCGGCGAACGCGATCAGCTCGCGGAGGATCACGCCGGCGGTCGCCTTCGACAGCCCGCCGAGCTCGGCGAGCTCCGCCTTGCCCTCGTCGCCGACGAGGTAGGTGAGCACGGCGCGGAGATCGGACAGGTCGACGAGCGGGAGACCGGCGCTCTCGGCGTAGTGGAAGACGAGGCCGAGGCTCGACTCCTGCGTGTGGTTGAGGCCGAGCACCTTCGCGAGCAGCAGCGCGCCGAATCCCGTCACGGTGGCGCGGACGGGGACGCCGATGCCGATGCCGCCGAGCGCGAAGTACTCGGCGGGGGCCGCCTCCGCCCGCCAGTCCTGGCCGATGCCGCGGGTGCGGGCGAGCAGCGCGTCGGTCGCGGTGCCCGGAGTGGCGAGGCCGGAGAGGTCGCCCTTGATGTCCGCAGCGAAGACGGGGACGCCGTGGGCCGAGAGCTGCTCGGCGAGGACCTGCAGCGTCTTCGTCTTGCCGGTGCCGGTCGCGCCGACGACGAGGCCGTGCCGATTGAGCATGCCGAGCGGGATGCGGACGGGCACGTCGATCCGCGCGTCGCCGTTGACGAGGGCGCCGAGCTCGAGGGCCGGGCCGGTGAACGCGTACCCGGCGCGCACGGCGTCGCCCTGCGGACGGCGCTGCCGCAGATCGAGCCTCTCAGCGCGGGGG
>NZ_PSVX01000072.1:0-15873 GCF_002932695.1 Rathayibacter sp. AY1D2
TTCGGCGTGCTCACCCTCGACACCGAGCAGCAGGGCATCGATCGGGCGTCGCGGGCCGCTGAGGAGAGGGGGAGGAGAGGGGGGTCGCTCGTGACGACCCGACCACTTTACTCCGTGTTCTCCCAGGTTCGTGTGCGGGCGGCCCCAGGACGGGGGCCGCCCGCAGTGGTTCAGCTGCGCAGCGAGCGGAGGAGCAGAGCGGTCGAGACCGCCGCCTCGGCCGCCTCGCGCCCCTTGTCCTCCTTCGAGCCGGGAAGGCCCGCGCGATCGATGCCCTGCTGCTCGGTGTCGAGGGTGAGCACGCCGAAGCCGACCGGCTTGCCCGTCAGGATCGAGACGGTGGTGAGCCCGGAGGTGGCGGCGTCCGAGACGTACTCGAAGTGCGGGGTGCCGCCGCGGATGATCACGCCGAGGGCGACGACCGCGTCGGCCCCCGCCTCCAGGGCCGCCTTCGAGGCGACGGGCAGCTCGAACGAGCCGGGCACGCGCACGAGCGACCAGGACGCTCCGGCCTCGTCGAGGGCTCGGCTCGCTCCGGCGATCAGGCCGTCGCTGATCTGCTCGTGCCAGGTGCCCGCGATGACGACGACGCGCAGTCCCGCGCCGTCGAGAGGGGAGGTGGTGGGGGCGCCGCTACCGGCCATTGCTACTCCTTCGTGGTGGCGCCGGCGATCCCGGCGTCGAGGGCGAGGCCGGAGATCCCGGCGTCGAGGGGGTCGTGGTCGAGGACGCTGTCGAGGGTGTGGCCCATGCGGTCGCGCTTGGTCTCGAGGTAGCCCTCGTTGAAGGCGCCGACTCCGACGACGAGCGGCACGCGCTCGGCGACGACGATGCCGCGGTCGGTGAGCTGGCGGACCTTCTCGGGGTTGTTGGTGAGCAGGCGCACCTCGGTGAGGCCGAGGTCCTCGAGGATCCCGACCGCCGCTCCGTAGTCCCGCGCGTCGGCGGGGAGCCCGAGGGCGAGGTTCGCGTCGAGGGTGTCGAGTCCGTCCTCCTGCAGGCGGTAGGCGCGCAGCTTGTTGATCAGGCCGATGCCCCGGCCCTCGTGACCGCGGAGGTAGACGACGACGCCGCCGTCCCGCTGGATCGTGTCGAGGGCGGCGTCGAGCTGGGGCCCGCACTCGCACTTCAGCGAGCCGAAGGCCTCGCCGGTCAGGCACTCGGAGTGCACGCGCACCAGGGCGGGCCGCCCCGCGGCGACCTCTCCCGCGAGGATCGCGACGTGATCCGCTCCGGTCTGCCGGTCGCGGTAGGCGCGGATCCGGAACGGGCCGTGGGTGGTCGGCACCGTGGTCTCGACCTCGAAGCTCACCCGCGCGCTCTCCGGGACCGCGACCGTGACGGGCACCTCCGCGTCGCAGTGGAACTCCTGCAGGTACGCGATGAGGGCCGCGACCGTGGTCACCGGCACGCCCTCGCGCTCGCCGAGGGCGATCAGGCCGGGCAGCCGCATCATCTCGCCGTCCTCGGCGACGATCTCGGAGATCGCGCCCACGGGGTACAGGCCGGCGAGCTTCATCAGGTCGACGGCCGCCTCCGTGTGCCCGTCGCGCTCGCGCACGCCGCCGTCGACGGCGCGCAGCGGCAGGATGTGGCCGGGGCGGTTCAGGCGGGAGGGGGTCGCCTCGGGGTCGGCCAGCACGCGGAGGGTGTGCGCGCGGTCGGAGGCGCTGATGCCGGTGGAGAGCCGGTCGGCCGCGTCGACGGAGAGCGTGTAGGCGGTGCCGCGCGGGTCCTCGTTCTCGACCACCATCAGCGGCAGGGCGAGGCGGTCGGCGATCTCGTTGGTCATCGGCGCGCAGATGAACCCGGAGGAGTGGCGGACCATCCAGGCGATCGTCTCCTGGCTGGCGAGCTGGGCCGAGACGATGACGTCGCCCTCGTTCTCGCGGCCCTCGTCGTCCGCGACGATGATCGGGCGCCCGGCGCGTAGCGCCTCGACGGCCTCGGGGATGGTGGCGAGGCTCATGAGCGGGCCTCCGCGATCGAGCGCAGGGCGAGCATCCGCTCGACGTGGCGGGCCAGGACGTCGGTCTCGATGTTGACCTGATCGCCGATCGCGCGCGCGCCCAGCGTGGTGACGGCGAGCGTCTCGGGGATCAGCGAGACCTCGAACCACTGCTCCGGCTCGGCGGCGGGGCTGATCGCCGAGACGGTCAGCGAGACGCCGTCGACCGCGATCGAGCCCTTGTCGACGACGAGCGGAGCGATCTCCGCCGGCAGCGAGAACCGCAGCACCCGCCAGGCCTCGCCCGGTGCGATCGCGAGCAGCGTCGCCGTGCCGTCGATGTGGCCCTGGACGATGTGGCCGCCGAGCCGGTCGCCGACCAGCGCGGCGCGCTCGAGGTTCACGGGGTCGCCGACGCCCACGGTGTCGAGGGTCGACATCCGCAGGGTCTGCGCCATGACGTCGGCGGTGAAGCCCTGGTCGGTGTGCTCGACCACGGTGAGGCAGACGCCCGAGACCGCGATCGAGTCGCCGTGCCGCACGCCCTCGACGGCGAGGGGCCCGCGGATGCTGAGGCGAATCGCGTCGGCGCCCGCCTCGACGGCGGTCACGACGCCCTTCTCCTCGATGATTCCGGTGAACATCAGTGGGTCTCCATCTGCAGGGCGTGGGGGAGGCGGGCCGGGGTGCCGGCACCGCCCGCGGGGAGGACGTCGGGGCGCGCGGTCACGAGGAGGTCGTCGCCGAGGATCTCGACCGAGCGGAGGGAGAGGCGCCGGGCCCCGCCGATGCTCTCCACGCCGAGATCGCCGAGCGCGACGCGGGGGCCGCCGAGGAGCGCGGGCGCGAGGAACACGAGGTACTCGTCGACCAGTCCGGCGGCGACGAGCGCGGAGGCGAGGGTCGGTCCGGCCTCGACGTAGACGCTGCGGATCTCGGCGGAGTAGAGGTGCGCGAGGACCGCGGCGAGGTCGCGGGTGCGCTCGACCACGACGGCGCGGGGGTGCTCGTGCAGGCGGGCGCCTGGCGGCACGGGGCGCGTGCCGACGACGACGGGCACCGGCTGGTGGGCGAGGAGCTCGCCTCCGTCGCCGCGGGCGGTGAGCGCGGGATCGTCGGCGAGGACGGTCCCGGTGCCGACGAGGATCGCGTCGTGCGCGGCACGCTGCTCGTGCACGCGCTGCCGGGCCGCCGCTCCGGTGATCCAGCGGCTGCTGCCGTCCGCCGCCGCGGTGCGGCCGTCGAGGGTCGAGGCCCACTTGAGCGTGACGAAGGGGCGGTGCAGGCGGGTCGCGGTGAGCCACGGGTGGAGGAACTGCTCTCCCTCCTCGGCGAGCACGCCCTCGATCACCTCGACGCCGGCCTCGCGGAGGGTGCGACCGCCGCCGGCCGAGCGCTCGCCCGGGTCCGGCACAGCGTAGACGACGCGGGAGACGCCCGCCTCGATCAGGGCGCGGCTGCAGGGACCCGTGCGCCCTGTGTGGTCGCACGGCTCGAGCGAGACGACGGCCGTCGCGCCCTCGGCGGCGCCCGCCGCGACGTGCGACAGGGCGTCGACCTCGGCGTGCGCGGTGCCGGCTCCGTGGTGCCAGCCCTCGCCGAGGACGGTGCCGTCGGGCGCGAGGATCACGCAGCCCACGCGCGGGTTGGGTCCGCGGGCGGGCCCGCGCTCGGCGAGCGCCAGCGCCCGGCGCATCGCGTGCTCGTAGTCGATCGTCATTCCCGGTTCTTCCGTTCGTCGCCGAACTCCGGGGTCTCGATCGACGGTGCGCGGGCACCGTCGCTCAGCATCGCGCGGTGATGCGCGACGCTCGTGCTGCCTCTCCTCCGGACTTTCACCGTCGGTCCTGGAGTTCCACCAGGTCAACCGCCGCCCCTCTCGAGGGGCTGCGGCTCGCGGACTGTGACCGCCGGTTCGGAATTCCCACCGACCCCGGAGCACGTGCTGTCCGGTCAGCCTACTCACCCGCCGCCCGGAGGGAGCCTCCGCGCGTCACACTCCCGGCGCACAGTCGGCTCCGTGCGTCCCGGAGCCCGTCGGCGCTGCGGTCGCCCGTCGTCTCCGCACGGTGGACGGCCGCGCTGCGTCCCCTCCGTCGATCACTCTTCGTTTGCCGTAGATGTCGGTTGCATCCCAAATTGGATAGTCCGATCGTTCGACTCCGGTTGGCGTATACCGGCCGGGCTGGTCAGACACGGAATGTCCTCCACCGGCGACGGAGATTTTCGCCGCTCAATGGCGCGACGAGAATCTCCGTCGATCGAGGCTCCGAGGTCAGCTCTCCCGCTCCTCCGCGCGCATGCGCCTCCTAGCGCGTCGAGCTACCTCCACGGTAAAAGCAGTGAGGACCAGTCCCGTTCCAGGCCCGACGAAGGGCGTGAGAACGGCGCGTGCATCGGTGAACCAGAACAGAAGCAATAGAACCGCTGTACCGCCGAACAGCAGAAGCGCCAATCCTCCAAGGATGGGATTGCGCAATTCTCGGCGCATCGCCCGACTGAGATCGTGATCAGAGGCCATTGAATCTCCTTCGCTGTTCTTCGCGCGCTCTAACAGCGCTGGATGACCGGGTGCAGAGAGCCACCTATAGTGAGGTAGCGTGCGCCGAGGCACTGGCCAGAGTTGTTCGCTTGAACTGCGGCGACGTGGAATACGGCGCCGTAAGCGCCGCACACCGCTCCGAGGGGGGCGAATGCGGCCGTCATTGATCCGCACAGTAATCCTGCCGCTGCTGCGGTAGATTGCGACGCGGTTTTCGTCTCGGTTCTGTTGAGCATGATTGTACAGAATGCGATGTCACAGGCGAGGCTGGGGTCGGCGACCACGGGATAGGATGCGCCCGTGTGATGCACTCTCTGCACCAGCGTGCCGCCGTCGATCGAGAAACTGGTCCTGACAGGAGCGCCGGTGGAATCTGAGGCCCAGGCCGGATTTATGAAGTTGACGGTCCGTCCGTGTGAATCCTTCACCGCAACCGAGTGGTCGATGAACTCAAGGATGGCGGGTTCTCCATCCACGGTCACGTCGAATCTGTAATCAGATGGGGCTGCCTGGTCCTTGATGAGAGCAAAGCCCGCATTGAGAACATGGCCTGCCCCTGTGAACGCGTAATCGTAGGAGTCGCTCATGTTGTAGACGAGCGCGCCTGAAGGCCCGACGCTCGCCGATCAGACAGCGGTTCCTGGAGTGATGCCGACGCTGTGGTTCCTGTATTCGACCGTGAGGCCGGACTTCGTCGAGAGGGAGCCGCTCGGCTCCAGGTGCTCTGATTCGGAGCTTAGTCGAGCGGCGCGTTCACTGGAGGCGGCGATAGGCGTGAGCAAGCCGAAAGATTGCATTGTCGATTCTGCTGTTCGGGTCGCTGTGACGACTCCCGGATCGGCCGTCGCAGGTGTTGCGACCAATGAAGTGAAAGCAAGTACGGTGCCCATGAGCAGCGCTCGAACCGATCTTCTGGTGCCTGGCAAGAACATCTCCTTCTCTCAACGTCATCTTTGACACCAGTCACAATTGCAGGGTTATCGCAGATCATCAATGATCGGGCGGGTTCCAGAAGTCCGATGGCGCGTTCGGAGGACCATTCGCCTAATGGTGTCCTCGGCGGGTCGCTCTCGTCGAGTCCCGCGCGACGGAGGGCGCTCGGTTCAGTTCCGGTGCTCGTCCACCCAGCGCGGGAACGGGTCCGCGTACTCCGCCCAGGCGGCCGGGCCGGCCAGCAGCTCCTCGGGGGTGAGCAGGCAGCTCTGCAGGACGGCGGTCAGCCCCCCGGTGTCCAGGCCGGTCCCGAAGAAGGCGAGCTCCTGGCCCAGAGGCGCGTCCTCGTCCCAGCTGAGCAGGCTCGTCGGATCCAGGGTCAGCACGTCGCCCGCGACCGACCACGAGCCGACCCGGTCGGCGCGGGTCGCCAGACGCACCAGGCCGCGGGAGCGGAGGATGCGCCCCACCTTCTCCGCCACCAGCTCCCCGTGCACGGCCGCGCTGAGGCGGCCGGGGTGGAAGGGCAGCGGATCGCGGAAGACGAACTCCTGCACCGTCGTTCCCGCGAGCCGTCGGCGGGAGGTCCCGTTGAGGGCGCACTGCCAGCCCATCGAGGAGGCGATCGCGTGCGCGCGCCGGAGATGGAGCCTCCGGGGCTCCGCCGGGTGCTCGCCGACGGGGACGAGGTCGGCGGAGGGGGCGAGCGCTCGCAGGATGTCGCGGACGAGCGCGGTCCGCTCGGGGTCGCTCTCGGAGAGGGGCTCGGCGAGGGCGATGAGGCTCGAGAACTCCAGGCGGGCGGCGAGGCGCTCCGCCGAGTCGAAGGAGGGGCCCGCGCCGCCGCAGAGCACGCGTAGGATCTCCTCCGTCGACGTCACGGCGACCACGTCGAGGATCGCGATGCGGGTGTCGGCGGGATGCCGCTGCGCGCAGAGGTGCTCGAGCACGAGTCCGATCTCGAGCGGGTCGGCCTGGCCATCGAGGGCGACGACCGTGTGACCGCGGTGGCCGTCGTCGGCGTCGGCCGCGAGGCGCCGGTGGAGCTCCTCGGCGAGAGCGGGACCGTCGGCGCCGGGCGGATCGACCTCGAAGGCGATCCGGGACTCGGGCCTGCCGGCGAGGAGCGCGGCGGTCCGCCCGGCGTCCCGGGGGTCGGTCGCGCTGACGAGGGTGACGGCGAGGACGGGGGGTGCGGGGTGCTGGGGCTCCATGGACCGCTACTCTATCGATAACAGTTCTCATTAACGACAGGAGCATCCGTGAAGGTCCGCAACTCCCTCAGGTCGATGAAGGCACAGCCCGGATCGCAGGTCGTCCGCCGCCGGGGCCGCGTCTTCGTGATCAACAAGCTGAACCCGCGCTTCAAGGCCCGTCAGGGCTGAGCGCCGACCGGAGGGTGCGAGCCCTCCCGTCGCGCACGGCCTCAGTGCTCGTCGTAGTGGCCGGAGTGAGCGGCGTGCTTGTGGCCGTCGTGGACGAAGTCGACGTGGTCGTCGTGCTGCACGGTCTCGTGCCCGCAGGCGTCGCCGTGCTCGTGGTCGGCGGTCGAGTGCTCGGCCTCCGACTCGTGCTCGTCGTAGTGGTCGCCGTGCAGGGCGTGGTGGTGCGTGCCGTGGACGTAGTCGACGTGGTCCTCGTGCTGCACGGCCGGGTGGCCGCAGCCCTCGCCGTGCTCGTGCTCGGTGACGGGGTGCTCGGCGTGGAGATCGGTGGTGCTCATTGTGCTGCCTTTCCGGATGCGGGGGCCGCGGACGCGACGGGCTCCAGTCGACCAGATCCATAAACGCATTGCAATGGATGCGCCTAATCGAGAGCGATCATCGTTCCCGACAGGGACGGAGGTCACCCCTCCAGGGCGTGCCGGACAGCGTCGTCGACGATGTGCGTGACGTGGGTGTCGGCGACGGAGTAGTGCGCCTCGCGGCCCACGCGCTCGACCGCGACCAGCCCGGCGGTGCGGAGCATCCGAAGGTGCTGCGAGACCAGCGGCTGCGAGAGCCCGGTCACCTCGGCCAGCCGCCCGACCGTCGACGTCTCCTCGGCGAGGGCCCGGAGCAGGCGCAGCCGGGAGGAGGAGGACAGCACCTTGAAGAGCTCGGCGGCGGGTTCGAGGTCCTCGGTCATCTGCTCATGTAAGCAGAGGTGCATGCGCCGTGTCCGCGCGGCGCCCCGCGCGCCTCCGGCTACCCTCGGTGCGATGGACGAGGACAGGTACGGGCAGGACGTGCTCGCCGGCGACTGGCGCGCCCGCGGCAGGGTCGAGGTGGCGGTGGTCGAGGCCGAGCGCGATCTGGTGGTCGAGGAGGTCGCCTCCGGCTTCGTGGGTGCCGTGCTCGGCGTGGAGCTGCGGATGGTGCGGCTGGAGGACCGGTTCGGCAAGGTCCGCGTGTTCCCGCTGGGGCCCGGGTTCCTCCTCGAGGGGAAGCCCGTGTCGCTGAAGGCGCCCGGGCTGAAGCGCGACGCCGGCCTCGGTCGCGCGCGCTCCGCCTCCGGCTCCTTCCACGTCGCCGACGCGAAGGCGCGGGTCGCCCTGCCCAGCCGCATCTACGTCGAGGGTCGGCACGACGCCGAGCTGGTCGAGAAGGTCTGGGGCCACGACCTGCGGGTCGAGGGCGTCGTCGTCGAGTACATCGAGGGCGTCGACAACCTCGACGAGCTGGTGCGCGAGTTCCGGCCCGGTCCGGGGCGCCGCATCGGCGTGCTCGTCGACCATCTGGTGCGCGGCTCGAAGGAGTCGCGGATCGCCGAGCAGGTCGCCGCCGGTCCGCACGGCGCCCACGTCCTCGTCGTCGGCCACCCCTACATCGACGTCTGGCAGGCCGTGAAGCCCGGCCGGATCGGCCTGGAGCGCTGGCCCGAGATCCCTCGCGGAACCGAGTGGAAGCACGGGATCTGCGAGGCGCTCGGCTGGCCGCACGAGGAGCAGGCCGACATCGCGCGCGCCTGGCAGCGCATCCTCGGCCGGGTGCGCACCTTCCAGGACCTGGAGCCGGCGCTGCTGGGCCGGGTCGAGCAGCTCATCGACTTCGTGACGGAGCCCGCATGACCCGGCACGCGGGCCTCGGCCTCGCCCTCGACGCCGTGCTCGTCCTGGTCTTCGTGCTGATCGGCCGCGGGAGCCACGACGAGGGGTCGGCGCTGATCGGCCTGCTCACCACGCTCTGGCCGTTCCTGGCGGCGCTCCTGCTCGGCTGGGTCGTCACGCGCTCGTGGCGCTCCCCGGACCGGATCGTGCCCGCCGGGCTCGTCGTCTGGGCGGTGACCGTCGCGGGCGGGATGCTCCTGCGGATCGCCTCCGGGCAGGGCGTGCAGTGGAGCTTCGTGATCGTGACGGCCGTCGTGCTGGCCGTGTTCCTCCTCGGCCGCCGCGCTCTGACGCGGCTGATCGCCCGCCGGCGCTAGGCGGACCGGCGGCTCAGCCCACCCGCACCCCGAAGTGCTCCGCGAACAGCGGCAGCAGCAGGCTGAGCTGCAGCTCGGAGAGGGTGGCGCCGCGGAGGCCGTCCAGCCCGGTGAGCACGTGCAGCTCGGCGCCGCGCAGATCGAGGTGCTCGATCCGGGCCCGGGAGAGATCGAGGGAGCGGACGTCGCAGTCGACCAGGCGCAGCCGCGTGCCGGTCGCACCCGCCAGGTCGAGCTCGTCGATCGTGCAGCGCTCGAGCAGCACGTCGCGCACCGCGGCGCCGCGGAGGTTCAGGTAGCCGAGCTTGCAGTCGGCCACGCGCACCTGCTCCCAGGTGCTCTCGTAGAGCTCGGCCGAGCCCAGCCGCGAGGCGAGCAGCTCGACGGATCGGAGCCGGCTCCGCGGCGCCGAGAGCCCGGGGACGTCCAGCCGCTCGAGCCGCGACTCCGCGATCGACGCGGCCCGCAGCTGGGCGCCGTCCAGGACCACTCCCTCCAGCACGCACTCGCTGAAGGAGGCCGCGGTGAGATCGGCGCCGGTGAGGTCGGTGCCGGCGAAGCGCAGTCCTTCGGCGTGCTCCCGGTCGCCCGTGTCCCCGGCGTACCCCTCGGCGAGGCCGTCGAGGAGGAGGGGGTCGAGCCGGGGAGGAGCGGTCGCGTCGCGCACGCGGCGAGCCTAGTGCTGGCACCATGGCGGCATGCCCCGCCTGCTCGCCGTGTGCCGCGTCGCCCGCCTCCTGCCCGACTCCGGCACGGTCGGCGTGACCGCGATCGACAAGCGGCCGGTCGAGGGTCCCGTCGGAGTGCGCGACCTGGGCCTCTACGGCGACGTGCAGGCCGATCGCGCGCACCACGGCGGCCTCGACAAGGCGCTCTACGCCTACTCCGACGAGGACGCGGTCTGGTGGGCGGAGCGCCTGGGGCGGCCGGTGGCCGCGGGGATGTTCGGCGAGAACCTGCGGATCGCGGGCCTCGACGTGAGCGGAGCCGTGATCGGCGAGCGCTGGCGGATCGGCGAGGCGGTCGAGGTCGAGGTGACGATGCCGCGGACGCCGTGCGCGACGTTCCAACGGGCCCTCGGAGAGCCCCAGTGGGTGAAGCGCTTCGCCGACGAGGGGCGCACCGGCGCGTACCTGCGGGTGCTGCACCGCGGATCGGTGGAGGCGGGCGACGCCGTCGAGGTGCTGAGCCGGCCCGGGCACGGCGTCCCGGCCGACCGCTGGTACCGCGAGCACAGCCCGGCGGACGCGCAGGCGCTCCTCGACGCGGAGGAGGCGGGTGCGCTCCGGCCGGCTCCGGCGCTGCGGGCGTCGATCGAGCGGGCGCTCGCCTGACCCGGTCTACTCCCCGCGCGCCTCGCGCTTGAGGCGGCGCTTGACCGCTCGCTCCGTGAGCACCGTCAGGTAGTCCTGCACGGGCCGGTCCTGCAGGTCCGCGAGCTCCTCGCGCACGAGCGGCGCGACCTGCTCCTCGGAGTGGTCGGGGAACTTCTTGCGCACGTTCGCGGTCACGTCGCGCACCACCTGGTCGAGATCGAAGTCGGTCGTCATGCGGAGATCCTGGCCCCTCCAGGTGAACAGGAGGGGCGCGGAGCCCACGGCCCCGCGCCCCTCCTCCGTGCCGATGGTCAGCTCGCGGCGACGGCGATCTCGTTCGGCGTGACGTCGAGCTCGCCGGTGGCGACGACCTCTCCCGTGGTGAGGTCGACGGCGTGGATGCTGTCGGCGGCCGGGTCGGTCACGTAGGCGATGTCCCCGGCGACCGTGATCGCGGGGTGCGGGTCCTGCCACTCGACCGGGCTCTCCCAGGCGTCGACGACGGGGTAGGAGGCGGTCAGCTCGCCGGTCTCGGGGTCGAGGACGTGGATCGCGCCGTCCGAGGCGATCATGTACGCCAGGTCGTCGGGGCCGCGGGCGACGCCGCGGAAGGTGTACTCGACGCCCTCGGGCAGGTCGACGACGTCGAGGGTCTTCGCCTCGGTGTCGATCAGCGCCACGCGGTGCAGGAGGTAGCCCTCGGCGTCGCGGTCGTCCTTGTAGTCGCCGACGATGATCGGGCTGGTCTCGCTGACCCAGGCGTTGCCCATGCGGCCGTACGGCTGGTCCGGCGCCTCGAGCTTCGTGATCTCGCCGCCGTCGTAGACCAGGGCGCCGTTCTCGCAGCCGAAGACGACGACCTCGTTCTCGGCCGTGCCCTCTCCGTGGACACCGGGGCACTGGTCGTTCGTGGCCGTCACGGCGCCGGAGGCGTCGCGCACCTCGATGCCCTTGCGCCCGTCGGCGTCACCGACCGTGGTGAGGAAGGTGCCGTCCTCGAGGACGATCGAGACGCCGTGGTGCGCCTCGACGCCCGGGATGGTCTCGGTCTCGGGCATCCCGTCCGAGGACGCCAGGTCGGCGGTCTCGAGGACGGTCGTGTCGCTCGTGCCGTCGGCGTAGAGGACGGTCTTCCCGGCGTGCCGGACGACGTGGCCCGGGGTGTCCGCGGGGAAGACGATGTCCGTCAGCTCCGGCTCGCCGCCGGTGCCGGCGGCGGTGTCGAGGAGCTGGAACCCCTCGCTCATGGTGACCATGACGTGGCGGTCGTCGCCGGCGGGGTTGAGGCGGGTGAACTCCTCGGAGTCCAGGTCCGCGACGGTCTCGAGGGTCTCGCCGTCGAGGACGAGGATGCCGCCCTCGTAGGCGACGGCGACGCGGGCGCCGGCGGCCGCCGCGGCCTCGGTGGCCGGCGCGGTGGACGCGGAGGACTCGGCGGCCGGGGTCGAGCTCGACGAGCAGGCCGCGAGGACCGTGATCGAGCAGGCGGCGATCAGGCCGAGGCCCGCCCGCCGGACGTGGGGATTCTGCATGGGTGCTTCTTCTTCCTGGTGGTGGATCGGAGGGCTCACGGGGAGAGCCCGGTGGCGATGCGCTGCGTGTTGACGCGCATCATGGCGAGGTAGTCGGGAGCGCCGCCCTCGGGCCCCGTCAGGGACTCCGTGAACAGCTCGACCACCTCCACGCGGATGTCGGCCTCGCTCGCCAGCGCCTGGACCAGGCGGTCGGGAGACGAGGACTCCGCGAAGATCGTGGGGACGCCGGTCTGCTCGACCGCGTCGACGAGATCGGCGAGGTCGGAGGCGGACGGCGCCGCGAGGGTCGTGCCTCCCGGGATGACGGCGCCGACGACGTCGAAGTCGAAGCGGTCGGCGAGGTACCCGAAGACGTGGTGGTTGGTGACGAGGGCGCGGCGCTCGGCGGGGATCGCGGCGAACGCCGCGGCCATCTCGGAGTCGAGCCGCTCGAGCTCGGCGCGGTAGCCGGCCGTCCGGTCCCGGACGGCGGCCGGATCGACGCCGTCGAGCGCGGCGAGCACGGGCCCGAGGGAGTCGACGACGTCGATCATCCGGCCGGGGTCCGTCCAGAAGTGCGAGTCCGGGCTCCCCTCCGCGTCGCCCTCGCTGTAGTCGAGGACGTCAACGGCGTCGCCGGCGACGAACGCGGGGACGTCCTCACCGGAGGCCTCGTCGAGGTGCTGCTGCAGGCCCTCCTCGAGTCCGAGGCCGTTCGAGACGACGAGGTCGGCGGAGCGCAGGCGCGCCGCCTCCTGCGCCGAGATCTCGAAGGAGTGCGGGTCGGCGTCGGGCTTCATCAGCGTGACGACCTGCGCCTCGTCGCCGACGAGCTCGCCCACGACGTCGCCGAGGATGTTGGTGGAGACGATGACGAGGGGCCTCTCGTCCTCCTCCGCGGACGTGCAGCCCGACAGGAGCAGGACCGCCGCGGCGGACGCGACGGCCCAGCGGCGCCTCATCGGCCCGTCTCCGCCGTGAAGGCCGGCTCGGTGGCGGTCTCGAAGGTGCGGGCGAGGCGCGCGCCGTCCGCGTAGTCGATCTCGTGCAGCTTCCGCTCGGCGGGCGCGCTGAGGTAGGCCCGCTGCTGGTCGGCGATCAGGACGGGCCGCGAGCCGTCCGCGGTCGTGTCCGCGACGAGGGGCGCGGTCTCGGCGAGGACCGCACCGTCGGAGCCGTCGAGCACCAGCACGCGGCCGTCGGCGGCGAGGGCGAGGACGGTCTCGTCCGCGTCGTCCACCGCGGTGACCTGCGCCAGCGGGGCGGGAGAGGGGAGGAGGCTCCAGGAGCGCTCCCGGGTGTCGAGGAGCCAGATGCCCGCGTCCCCGGCGAGGCCGGCGACCGTGGGGCGGCCCTCGCGGTTGTCGAAGGAGGCGGCGGGTGGCGCGGTGTTGCCGGCGGGGTAGGGGATCCGCTCGACGATGAGCTCCTCGTCCTCGATCGACGCCAGGAGTGCGCCGTCGGAGCAGCCGATGACGGCGCCGACGCGGGTGGTGATCGTCCCGGCGGGGTCGGGGCAGGCCTCGCGGAGGCCCGTCGGCTCGCCGTCCGAGTCGTAGCCGGCGACGGCCGCTCCGGATCCGGACCCCTCGGTCACCAGAGCGGACGAGCCGACGGGCACGACCATCCCGGGTCCGGGCTCGACGTCCTTCCGGAACCGCTCGACGATCGCCCCCCTCGACAGCGCCTCGGTGTCGAGGAGGACCGCCTCGCCGGAGTCGGGGAAGAAGAGTCCGGTTCCGCCGGTGGTCGAGAGGTTCGTCGTGGCGACGACGGCCGTCCCGGAGCCCTCGACCGTGCCGATCAGGCGGGGGTCCGCGCGGTAGTAGTGGAAGTGGTCCACGTGGTCCCAGGTCCACACGCCGCTGTCGACGATCTCGACGCCCGCATCGGTCTGGGCGAAGAGGTAGCGGCCGTCGGTCGTCATCGCGCTCGGTGCGCCGATGGTGCCGAGGCCGGTGACCGTCTCGTCGAGGAGGTCGAGGTGCGACACGGCGCCCGACGGGTCGATCGACGTCAGCCCCAGGCGCGGCTCGGCGAGCTCGGCGGCGTTCGCGACGGCGCCGTGGCCGGAGCCCGTGTCGTCCGCGGCCGGCGCGGAGGCATCGGTCGAGCAGGCGGCCAGGCCCAGCGCGAGAGCGCCCAGGAGGACGGTGGAGGCGGTGGTTCGGGAGTGCACGGAGTCCTTTCGAGGGTGAGCGGGGGAGGAGCGGTGCCGGCAGGGCCTCATGCGGCGACCGGCTGAGGGCCCGACCGGGACGCGAGGGCCGACGCGGCCGAGCGGACCGCCCAGGACACCGCGGCGACCGCGATGGCCGTGCCGGCGACCGAGGCGCCCGCGGCCGTGGCCGCGTGCCAGGAGACGAGCAGGCCGACGAGCACGGAGGCCGCGCCGAGGATCGACGCGAGCAGCATCCGGGTCGGGATGCGCGTGGTCCAGTGACCGGCGGCCACCGCGGGAGCCAGCAGGAGCCCGACGACGAGGAGCGAGCCGACCGCCTGGTAGGAGGCGACGACGGCGAGGGTCACCAGGCCGACCAGCGCGGCCTGAGCCGAGCGCGGACCGAGGCCGAGCACCGCGGCGATGCGCGGATCCAGCGCCAGGGCGACGAGCGGGCGGTGGAAGGCCGCTGCGACGAGGAGGCCGACTCCGGCGGCGGCGGCGAGCAGCCCGATGTCGACGGGAGTGATCGCGAGGATGTCGCCGAAGAGGATCGAGGTCGCGTCCGTGGCGAAGCTGCCCGAGTGCGAGATCACGATGACCCCCAGCGCCAGCATGGCGACGAAGAGCAGGCCGATGCTGGTGTCGTAGGACAGTCGTCCGCGCCGCTGCAGGGCCGCGATGCCGAGGCTCATCAGCACCGCGCTGGCTGCGCCGCCCACGAGGACGGGCGCGCCGAGCACCGTCGCGAGGGCGACGCCGGGGAGCATCCCGTGGGCGAGCGCCTCGCCGAGGAAGGCCATCCCGCGGAGGACCACCCAGGTGCCGACGACGCCGCAGAGGACCGCGACGAGGACGCCGCCGAGGAGGGCGCGCTGGAGGAAGTCGAGAGCGAACGGCTCGAGGATTCCGGCGAGGAGGCTGAGCATGGTGCCCGACCGTACACGATAATGAGAACAGTTATCACTGCTGTACGCTCGTCGGGATGGACGTCTCACCCCCGCCCGAGCCCCCGGTCCGCCTCCGAGGCGCTCACGTCGACTTCGGCTCCCGCCGCGCTCTCGCGGGGGTCGATCTCGACGTCGCCGCGCGCTCGCTGACCGTGATCGCCGGGCCGAACGGCGCCGGCAAGTCGACGCTCCTGGAGGTGATCGCGGGAGTGCGTCCACTGACGTCCGGCACGCGGGACGTCACCGGAGCGATCGCCTTCGTGCCGCAGCGGGCGTCGATCCCGGACCGCCTCCCGGTGACGGTGCGCGACGTGGTCGCGGTGGGCACCTGGGGTCGGCTCGGCCGCCTCCGCCGCAGCGACGCGCGCGCGGCGGACGCGATCGCCACCGCGCTCGAGCGGATGGAGATCGCCGCGCTCGCCCGGGAGCCCTTCGCGGTGCTCTCCGGCGGTCAGCGGCAGCGGGCGCTCCTCGCCCAGGGGCTCGCCCGCGGGGCCGGCCTGCTGCTCCTGGACGAGCCCACCACCGGCCTCGACTCGGCGAGTGCGGAGCGGATCCGGTCGGTCCTGCGCGCGGAGGCGGACCGCGGCGCGACGGTGGTCTGCGTCTCGCACGACCCCGCCGTGCTGGCCGACGCCGACCGCGTCGTCGGACTCGTCGACGGGGCCCTCGCTCCGGCGGACCGATCCGTCACCCGCGGCCCGTGAGGCGGGGGCGCACGGGCCGTCCGTGACGGATCGCACCCGAGCGACGGGCCGCGGGCTGGGAGGATGGGGGGATGACCTCGACGCTGCTCGACCGCATGCCGACGCCCGACGCGGACGGGCGCGTCGACGACGACGCGGTCTACCTGGCCTTCACCGAGTGGGCGGAGTCGCGCGGCCTCCCGCTCTACCCGGCGCAGGACGAGTCCATGCTCGAGATCGCCTCCGGCTCCAACCTGATCCTCTCGACGCCCACCGGCACCGGGAAGTCGCTCGTCGCGATCGGCGCGCACGCCGCGGCGCTCGCCTCCGGACGCCGCAGCTTCTACACGGCGCCGATCAAGGCGCTCGTCTCCGAGAAGTTCTTCGCGCTGGTCGACGTCTTCGGCGCCTCCAACGT
>NZ_PSVX01000073.1:0-15580 GCF_002932695.1 Rathayibacter sp. AY1D2
GTGCTCGACGACCTCGGCGACGGTGAAGAGGGTGTCGTCGAGGTCGGCCTCGCTCTCCTCCCCCGACAGGTCGGCCTCGATCTGGTCGAAGACGGCCTCGAGCAGCTCGGCGTCGGGCTGGGCGAAGGAGCCGCGCGGGCGCAGGTCGCGGGTCATCGCGAAGAGGTCGGTCAGCACCTCGACGGCCTCGTCGGCCTCGAGGTGCTCGTGCTGCATTCCCACCTCGGCGAGGTGCGAGCGGTACCAGCTGCGGAACCGCACCATCAGCGCGGTCTCGGCCGTGCGGCCGCCGCCCTGACCGCCGGACCCGCCCTGACCGCCTCCGGATCGTCCCTGGTTGCGCTTCTTGCCCATGATTCCTCCGCGACCGCTCCACTCACGACGAAGCGCTCCAGCCTACCCAGTGCGGGCGCGCGGCGGCACGCGCGGTCGCCCCCTGTTCACCCTGTGCGCACCGGGTCCGCTCCCTCTGATGCGGCCGATCGCCCGAGTCCTGGGATCAGCGCGCTGTGGGAGTTCTCGCCGCCCGGGCCCCTGCCACACGGGTCGCGATGATGAGAAATCTCGCAGCGATCGGGCGGCGAGGCTTGCGCTCGGACCCTCCGCTTCGGTGGAGTGTCCGGATGACCGACACGACGGACACCGCCGAGACCGCTCCCGGGAAGGCGTCGCTCAAGCGGGTGATCACCGGACCGCTGCTGTTCGCCTTCATCGTGGGCGACACGCTCGGCGCCGGCATCTACACCCTGGTCGGCACGATGGCCGAGGACGTGGGCGGCGTGATCTGGCTGCCGCTGCTGATCGCGCTGGTCGTCGCCCTGCTCACCGCGGGCACGTACGCCGAGCTGATCACCAAGTACCCGCACGCCGGAGGGGCGGCGCGCTACGTGGACCGCGCGTTCGGGAAGCCGTACCTCTCGTTCCTGATCGGCTTCCTGATGATGGCCTCCGGCATCACGACGGCCGCCTCCCTGGCGAACGCGTTCGCGGGCGACTACCTCGGGGCTCTGCTGGACGTGCCGCCGATCCCCACCGCGATCGTCTTCATCGCGATCCTCACCCTGGTGAACCTGCGCGGGGTGAAGGAGTCGCTGACGGCGAACCTGGTCGCCTCGGTGATCGAGGTGAGCGGACTGGTCATCGTCATCGTCTGCGCCGCGGTCTTCTTCGGCTCCGGCGACGGCGACGCCTCCCGCGTGCTCGAGTTCAACCCCGACGTCGCTCCGCTGCAGGGGGCGTTCGCCGCCTCGATCGTCGCCTTCTTCTCGTTCCTCGGCTTCGAGGCCGCGGCGAACATGGCCGAGGAGGTGCGGAACCCTTCGAAGGTCTACCCGCGGGCCCTCTTCGGTGCACTGATCACCGCGGCCGTGGTCTACCTCCTGATCGCGCTCGGCGCCGTGATCGTGCTGCCGAATGACGAGCTCGCGGCCTCCAGCGGTCCCCTGCTGGACGTGGTCGCGGCGAGCGGAGTTGAGGTGCCGCCGTGGCTGTTCGGCCTGATCGCGCTCGTCGCCATCGCGAACGGCGCTCTGCTGTTCATGGTGATGGCGTCGCGGGTCGGCTTCGGGCTCGCCACCTCCGGGCTGCTGCCGAGCGCCTTCGGCAAGGTGCTCCCGGGCCGCCGCACGCCGTGGGTGTCGATCGTGGTCGTCGGCGGAGTGACGATGCTGCTCAGCCTCATCGGCGACGTCGGCACCCTCGCCGAGACGACGGTGCTGCTGCTCCTGCTGGTGTTCATCGCGGCGAACGTCTCGGTGCTGGTGCTGAAGAAGGACCGCGTCGACCACGCCCACTACTCCGTGCCGCGCGTCGTGCCGGTGCTCGCGACCATCGCGAGCGTGGTGCTGCTGACGCAGCAGACGGGCGTCGTCTGGCTGGCGACAGCGGGCTACGTGGTCGTGGGGACGGTGCTGTTCCTCGCCACCCGCCTGGGGAAGCGGAAGCACGCGGAGCGGACCCCGGACTGATCCGGGCCGGCGGCGATCCGTCGCGAGCGGCCCGTCCGCGGATCCCGTGCGGGCCGTTCGCGACGGACCGAGCGCGGGGGGCGGGGAGGAGTGGGATCGTGAGGGGATGACCGTCACGCTCGAGCCGATGCCCGCCGCTGCCCTCGCCACCTGGATGCGGGTCCAGCGCTCGGCGTACATCGAGGACCGGATGCGGGCGGGCGATGACGAGGCGGCCGCGACGCGCAACGCCGACGCCTCGTACGAGAAGTACTTCCCGGGCGGCTCCCCCGCTGCCGGGCACGACGTGCTCCTCGTCTCCGAGGACGGCCGCGCGGTCGGGTCGCTCTGGCTCGGCCCGCACCCGAGCGGACTCGAGGGCGTCGGGTACGTCTGGGACGTGCAGATCGACGCCGCCGAGCGCGGCCGCGGCCTCGGCCGGGCGGCGATGCTGCTCGCGGAGTCGCACGTCCGCTCCCGCGGCGGCTCCGCCCTCGCGCTGAACGTGTTCGGCTTCAACACCGCCGCGCGGGCGCTGTACGAGTCGCTCGGCTACGAGACGACGTCCCTGCAGATGCGCAAGCCGCTGGCCTGAGCGGGGCCGCTCGACGCCGGGCAGGGGCACGACCCGGTCGCGCAGAACGCCGCACGCCGTGCTCGAGGGCGGACGACGACGGGCGCCCACCGACGAGCACGGCGGCGGCGGTGGTGGAACCGCCGGGGATCGGCGGGACCCTGCGGTCAGCTCGTGGAGGCGACGGCGGTCGGGTCGCCGGTGCCGGACGGACGCGGGGCGTCACCCGATCCGGTAGGCACCGACGCGCCGGTCGGCACGACAGTGCCTCCGGTCGCCATCCCCCGGCCGAAGGCCTGGCCCTGGAGGATCGCGCCGAGGTCGACGCCGGTCGCCGACCTGACGCTGTCGAACGTCGCGGCGAGACCCGCCGCCTGCTCGCGCGCGATGTGGGTGCCGGCGGTGTCGCCGCCGATCAGCGTCACCGAGCCGACGTTCTGGTAGCCCTTCGCGAACTCGGCCATGAGCGAGGGCAGCTGCCCGATGAGCTCGCGACCCAGGATCGCCTCCTGATTCTCGCGGAGCGCCTCCGCCTCGGCCGCGATGGCCGCCGCGCTCGCCTCGCCCTTCGCACGGATGGCCTCCGCCTCGGCGGTCGCGTTCGCGCGCAGCGCCTCGGCCTCGGCGCCCGCCTTGGCCCGCAGTGCGTGGGCCTCCGCCTCGGCGCGGGCGCTCACGGCGGCGGCCTCGGCGGCGGCGGACGCCTGGCGCGCCTCCGCCTGGCGCTGGACGGCGTACGCCTCGGCGTCCGAGACCTGCTGCGCGACCTGGCGGTCCGTCTCGGCCTTCTTCTCGCGTCCGTAGGCGTCGGCGTCGGCCTCGGTCTGACGGCGGTACTTCTCGGCGTCCGCGACGCGCTTGACGTCGGCGTCGAGCTCGGCCTGCCGGTTCTCGGCGCGCTGCACGAGGACGGCCTGCTCGCGCTCGGCGCGGGCCAGGTTCTCGGCCTGCTCGGCCTCGGCGTTGGCGCGGCCGACCTCGGACTTCGCGGCGGCGGTGTTCTTGTCGTAGGCGGTCTGCTCGATCAGGTTCGCCTCGTCCGTGGCCAGCTGGCGAGCCTTGACCTCGCGGGCCGCGTTGATCCGCGCGACGTCGGCCTCGCGGCGGACGCGCTCGATCTCCTGCGCTCCGAGCGCCTCGATGTAGCCGTTGCGGTCGGTGACGCCCTGGATGGCGAAGGAGTCGAGGACGAGGCCCTGGGCGAGCAGGTCGCCCTTGATGCCCTCGGCGATCTCGTCTCCCAGCTTCTGCCGGTCCTGCATGACCTCCTCGACGCTGAGCTTCGCGACGACGCCGCGGAGGGCGCCCTCGAGCTGCTCGGTGGTGAAGACGTCGATCGACTGGTCCTGCGACGCGAAGCGCTCGGCGGCGGCGCGGACCTGGTCGGCCGTGGACCCGATCTTGACCAGGGCGACGCCCGCGAGGTGGATGGTCACGCCGTTCTTGGTCTGCGCGACCGGCTCCATCTTGATTTGGCGGGAGCGCAGCGAGATGCGGTCGGACCGCTGGGTCAGCTTGTTCACGAACGCGCCGCCGCCGGTGATGACGGTCATGTTCGAGGTGAGGCCGTCCTCGCCCTTCTGCTTCTTCCCGACGATCACGATCGCCTCGTCGGCCTGCGGCACCTGGTACCAGGCGCGGAAGAGGAAGAAGCCGATGAGGGCGATCAGCAGGAGTGCGCCGACGGCGACTCCGGCGAGGACGATCCAGAGGAGATCCGGTTCCATGGGCGGGCGACCTTTCGTCCGACCCGCGCGACGCGGGTACCTGAGAGACGTACAGGTTCCATCGTGTCACAGCGCCTCGGACGGCCGCGTCGGCCGGAGGGGGGATACTGCGGACGCCGCCGAGAGCGGTTCGCGAGGGGGCGGGCCCGGAGGAGGACGCCACGAACGAGGGCGTCGCGCGGAGTGCCGCGGAGGAGATCAATGCTGGGGTACCTGGACTCGAACCAAGAACAACTGAACCAGAATCAGCCGTGTTGCCAATTACACCATACCCCAATGGTCATCCGGAGGTGATCCCGGGACCAGGCGGCGACCGGATCGAGACCCGAGCGCCGAGAGACGACAGTACCCTACGCGGGCATCCCGCTCAAATCGAGCCGCGGACGACGCTGCCCTCGGACTCCGGGGCGGCCTCGCCGAGGCGGGCGCGGACGAGGTCGCGGTTGATCGCGGAGGCGACCTGGGCGCCCGATCCGGCGGCGACGATCAGCTGCTGCGGGCCGGGAGGGGTGACCTCGCCGGCGGCGTAGAGGCCGGGGACGGACGTGCGGCCACCGGCGTCGACGCGGAGGAAGCCGTCGGCGTCGCGGTCGGGGCCGGCCGCGTCCAGGTAGTCCAGCGCGGGCGTCCAGACGGGGCGGACGAACGCGCCGGTGCGCGGCACGACGTCGCCGTCGACGAGGCGGACGCCGGTCATTTCGGCGCGCTCCCCGGCGAGGTCGGCGACCGGGCGCCGGTCGACCCGGATGCCGATGGAGGCGAGCAGCGACTCGTCGGCGTCGCTCACCGTCCCGACGCCGTTGGTGAAGACGATCAGGTCGGTCGACCACTGCGAGAGGAGCATGGCCCGCTCCGCGAGGTCGTCGGTCTCGCCGATCAGGGCGAGCGCCTCCCCCGCCTTCTCGTAGCCGTCGCACTCCATGCAGCTGTGCACGGCGGTGCCGTAGTAGGCGCGCAGGCTCGGGAGCGCGGGCGGCGTCTCGAGCAGCCCCGCGGCGACCACGACGGCGGTGGCGACGACGGAGCGGTCCGCGCTGCCGCGCACGCCGCGCGCGCCGACCACGAACTCGCCGCCGGAGCGCTCGACCGATGTGACGAGGGCGTTGTGCACCTCGGCGGCCTCGTAGCGCTCGAACTCCTCGCGGCCGAGGCGGCGCAGCTCGAGCGGCGAGATGCCGTCGCGGGTGAGGAACCCGTGCGAGTGCAGGGTCGCGGCGTTCCGCGGGCGGTTGCTGTCGAGCAGCAGCACGCTCCGGCGCGCCCGGACGAGGTTGAGCGCGGTGGAGAGCCCGGCGGGGCCCCCGCCGATCACGACGACGTCGTAGCGTCCGCCGACCGTCTCCGCCACGGTCAGGCCTGCCGGGAGGCGCCGAGGTGAGCGCTCAGGCGGTCGAGGCGGGCGATCGACTCCTGCTTGCCGAGGATCTCCATCGACTCGAACAGCGGCGGCGAGACGCGGCGTCCGGAGACCGCGGTGCGCAGCGGCCCGTAGGCGATGCGGGGCTTGAGGCCGAGGCCCTCGATCAGCGCGGAGGCGAGCGCCTCCTGGATCGAGGCCGTCAGCCACTCGGACGCGGGGACGAGCTCGAGGGCGCCGATCGAGGCGGCGAGCACCTCGCCGGCGTTCGCGGGCAGGCCCTTCAGCGCGTCCTCGTCGTACTCGAGCGCCTCGGAGGCGGTGAAGAGGAACCCGAGCATGCCGGGGACCTCCCCGAGCAGGCCGATCCGCTCCTGCACGAGGGGCGCGGCGGCGTCGAGCACCGCGCGCTGCTCGGCGGTCGGCTCGCCCGCGAGCACTCCGGCCGCCACGAGGTACGGGATCGTCCGCTCGGTGAAGTCGTCGACGGCCAGGAGGCGGATGTGGTCGCCGTTGATCGACTCGGCCTTCTTGAGGTCGAAGCGGGCCGGATTGGGGTTCACGTCGGCGACGTCGAAGGCGGCGACCATCTCGTCGATCGAGAAGACGTCGCGGTCGTGCGTGAGCGACCAGCCGAGCAGGGCGAGGTAGTTGACCAGGCCCTCCGGGATGAAGCCGCGGTCGCGGTGGTGGAAGAGGTTCGAGGACGGGTCGCGCTTGGAGAGCTTCTTGCTGCCGTCGCCCATCACGTAGGGGAGGTGCCCGAAGCGCGGGACGAAGGTCGTCACTCCGATGTCGATCAGCGCGTGGTACAGCGCGATCTGCCGGGCGGTCGAGGGCAGGATGTCCTCGCCGCGCAGCACGTGGGTGATCTGCATGATCGCGTCGTCGACCGGGTTCACCAGCGTGTAGAGCGGCTGGCCGTTGGGGCGCACCACGACGAAGTCGCTGAAGGAGCCCGCGGGGAACGTGATCGGGCCGCGGACCAGGTCGTCGAAGGACAGGTCGGCGTCCGGCACGCGCAGGCGCAGCGCCGGGGCGCGGCCCTCGGCGCGGAAGGCGGCGCGCTGCTCCTCGGTGAGGTCGCGGTCGTGGTTGTCGTACCCGTGCTGCTTCGCGCGGCCGGCCGCCTCGTTGCGCGCATCGATCTCCTCGGCCGTGGAGTAGCTCTCGTAGAGGTGCCCCGACGCCGTCAGCCGCGCGATCACGTCGAGGTAGACGTCGGTGCGCTCGGACTGCCGGTACGGGCCGTGCGGGCCGCCGACCCCGACGCCCTCGTCCCAGTCGAGCCTCAGCCAGCGCAGCGCGTCGAAGATCTGCTCGACGCTCTCCTCGCTGTCGCGGGCGGCGTCCGTGTCCTCGATGCGGAAGACGAACGTGCCGCCGGTGTGGCGCGCGTACGCCCAGTTGAACAGGGCGGTGCGGATGAGGCCGACGTGCGGGGTCCCGGTCGGCGACGGGCAGAAGCGGACGCGGACGTCGCTCCCGGTCGCGGTCGTGAACGGGTGCGCGTCCGGCGCGCTTTCCAGGGGCGGGGTGAGCTCAGACATACGAGGCCGATCCTACCGGCGGGAGCCGGTGCGGCGCCCGGGATCGCGGGGGCCGTGGCGCCTCCGCCCCGGGCACGGTGCGCGCCTCGCGGCGACTGCTTCTACCGGACAGCACTGCTCCGAGTCAACGGACTCCCCGAGCGAGCAGGAGCAGTGGTGCGCTGACCCCGGGCCTCTCGTCGAGAGGGCCCGAGCGCCGCACCGCAGGCCGCGCCGGGCCTCCGCGCGAGCGTGCCCGGAAGGAGCACTGATGAGCACGATCGATCTCGACCCCCGCACCGACCGCCCGAGCGCCCTCACCGAGGCGGCACGGGAGGAGAAGGACGCCCGCACGCTCTCGCTCTTCCAGGCCGCGGTGAGCGCGGAGGCCGCGGAGGGGGCGCGCATCCGCGAGCGCATCGTGCTCGACCACCTGGGCCTGGCCGAGGCCATGGCCCGCCGGGTCTCCCGGAGCGGAGGCGACTGGGCGGATCTGCGCCAGGTCGCCTACGTGGGCCTCGTGAAGGCCGCCCGCCGCTTCACTCCCGAGCGCGGCGACAGCTTCGCCGCGTTCGCCGTCCCCACGATCACCGGCGAGCTCAAGCGCCACCTCCGCGACCTCGGCTGGATGATCCGGCCGCCGCGCGGCGTGCAGGAGCTGCACCGCCGCTCCGCCGTCGTCGCCGACGAGCTCGCGCAGGAGCTCGGCCGTCACCCCACCGACCAGGAGATCGCCCGCCGCCTCGGAGTGGACGCGACGGAGGTGGCCGACGCGCGCCTCGCGGGGCATCCGCTCTCCCTCGACGAGACCGTGGGCGAGGGCGGCGTCGGCCTGGGCGACACCCTCGGCGGTGAGGACGAGCGGCTGCTCGAGATCGACCGGCGGCACGGGCTCGCCGAGGCCCTCGCCGAGCTCGAGGAGGGCCAGCGCGAGCTCCTGCGCATGCGCTTCGTCGAGGAGCGGACCCAGCAGCAGATAGCCGACGCCCTGGGGACGACGCAGATGCAGGTCTCGCGCCTGCAGCGGCGGATCCTCGCGCAGCTCGCCGACCGGCTCGGCGCCCCCTCGCGCAGCCATCAGCCGCGCGCTCCCCGGGCCCGCGTGGCCACGGTCACTCCGGTCCGACCGGCGACGCGGCTGAAGTCCGCCTGAGGTGGGCCTCGGCACGCGACGGGAGCGACGAGAGGGCGGCGAGGACGTCGTCGACCTGGACCGCGAGCAGCGCCGGGTCCGGCTCGGCGGAGAACACGTCGCCGCGGCGGAGGGAGGCGTCGGTCAGCACGACGTGCGGACCCGAGGCCGGAGGGCCCCAGGCCTCGGGCGGTGCCGGACCGAAGATCACGACCGAGGGGACGCCGTACGCGGAGGCGAGGTGCGCGGCTCCGGTGTCGACGGTCACCACGACCTCGGCGGCCGCGACGACCGCGGCGAACCCGCTGAGCGCGAGCTCCCCCGCCAGCACCTCGCCCGTGCCGGCGAGCTCGGCGACGCGGCGGGCGCGGTCGGCCTCGTTCGCGCCTCCGGTGTAGACGACGCGGTGCCCCTCGGCGGCGAGGGAGCGCGCCACCGCGGCGAAGCGCTCCTCCGGCCACTCGCGCGAGCCGTAGAAGGCCCCGATGTGCACGACGGCGGCTCCGGGGGCCGAGGCGGGCTCCTCCGGGACGGCGATCGCGACGTCCTCGGGGTCGGCGTCGAGACCGATCGAGTTCACCAGGCGGGCCCAGCGGGCGCGCTCGAGCTCGCCGTCGATCCAGAGCGGCCGCGGGTCCTCCGGGCCCGCGCCCGGGTCCAGCGCCGGGACGCGGAACTCGAGCGTGCGCTCGGGCGCGATCTCGCGCAGCCGCAGCCGCGACTCCGGGCCGTTGCCGTGGAGGTTCACGCCGAGCTCGACGCGGCCGGCTGCCATCGGCAGCGGGTCGTCGAGTCCGTGGAGGGTGGGCACGAGCGCGTCCAGGCCCTCGACCAGGTCGACGATCGGCTCGAGCCAGGGCGTGGTCGCCATGATCAGCCGGTGGTCCGGGAAGCCTCGGCGCAGGGCCTTGAGCGCCGGGACGGCGACGAGCAGGTCGCCGAGCTTGAGGGCGCGCAGCGCGAGGATCTCCGGAGTCCCGTCCGGGGCGGTGAGAGCGCGCACGGCGCCTCCTTCCTGTCGGAGTCCCCGTACCCCGCTGCGCGCACCTCAGACGCGCCGCCCGCAGATGCGAGCGACGCGCCCGGACGGACCGACTTCTCCGGAAGGGGGTTTACATCCCCGGTCGAGGGGTACGAGGAGAAGGTGAACGACTCCTCCTCCCGGAGCGCCGACGAGCGCGCGAGGGCCCCGCGCCTGCGGGGGATCCTCTTCGACCGCGATGCGACGCTCGTGGTCGACGTGCCCTACAACGGCGACCCGGCGCAGGTCTCCCCGATGCCCACCGCCCTCGCGGCGGTCGAGCGGGCGCGCGAGGCGGGACTGGTTCTGGGCGTGGTCACCAACCAGTCCGGGATCGCCCGCGGGATCATCGACCGCGGCCAGGCCGACGCGGTGAACCGGCGCGTGGACGAGCTCTTCGGCGGCTTCGACGTGTGGATGCTCTGCCCGCACGGCCCGGAGGACGGCTGCTCCTGCCGGAAGCCCCGGCCCGGCATGGTGCTCGGCGCCGCCGAGCAGCTGGGACTGCCGGCCAGCTCGCTCGCCGTGATCGGCGACATCGGGGCCGACGTCGGCGCCGCCGCCGCGGCCGGCGCCCGTGGAGTGCTGGTTCCGACTCCGATCACCCGCGCCGAGGAGGTGGACGCCGCCCCGCTGCAGGCGGCGACGCTCCTCGAGGCGGTCGAGCTGCTGCTCGCGATGCAGCCCGACGAGGACGCCGAGTGAAGCGCCGCGTGCTCGTCGCCCGCCTGGACAGCGCGGGAGACGTCCTGCTGTGCGGACCCGCCGTCCGCGCGATCGCGGCCGACGCCGAGGTGCTGCTGCTGAGCGGTCCGCAGGGAGCGCCCGCGGCCGCGCTGCTGCCGGGTCCCTCCTCCGTCCGCACCTGGTGGTGCCCGTGGATCGGCGACGCCTCCCGCCCCGTCGACTCCGAGCTCGTCGACGAGCTGCGCGCGATCGTCGAGGAGTTCGCGCCGGACGAGGCCGTGATCCTCACCTCCTTCCACCAGTCGCCGCTGCCGCTGGCCCTGCTGCTCCGCCTCGCCGGTGTCGCCCGCATCACGGGCGCCTCGGTCGACTTCGCGGGCGCCCTGCTCGATGTGCGCCTCGTCCCGGGCGAGACCCTCGAGGAGGACCAGCCGGAGCCGGAGCGCGCGCTCGCGATCGCGGCGGCGGCCGGCTTCGCGCTGCCCGCCGGCGACGACGGACGGCTCCGCGTGCGCCGCGAAGGCGTGCTGCCCGCCGCTCTCGAGGGGATCAGCCCCTACGCGGTCGTGCACCCCGGGGCAGCCGTCCCCGCCCGCGCCTGGCCGGCGGCGAACGCGGCCCGCGCCGTCGAGCTGCTGGCGGACGCGGGCCTCGCTGTCGTCGTCACCGGCGGCCCGGGCGAGCGCTCCCTCACGGCCGAGGTCGCGGGCTCCCGCGGCATCGACCTCGGCGGGGCGACGGACTTCGCCGGTGCCGCCGAGGTGCTGGCCGGCGCCGACGTCGTGATCTGCGGCAACACCGGCCCCGCGCACCTCGCCGCCGCGGTCGGCACCCCCGTGGTGAGCCTCTTCGCGCCGGTCGTCCCGGCCGTGCGCTGGGCGCCCTACGGCGTCCCGGTCGCGCTGCTCGGCGACCAGGAGGCGCCCTGCGCCGGCTCGCGCGCCCGCGTGTGCCCCGTCCCCGGCCATCCGTGCCTCGCGGGGGTGAGCGCTGAGGAGGCGGTCGCCGCCGCCCTCCGACTCCGACCCACGACTTCCCCGAGAGAGGCCATCGCATGAGGATCCTGCTCTGGCACGTGCACGGCGGCTGGGCGGACGCCTTCGTCCGCGGCGCCCACACCTACCTGCTCCCCACGACTCCGGCCCGCGACGGCTGGGGCCTGGGCACCGGCGGCCGCGACTGGCCGAGCGCCGTCGAGATCGCCCCCGAGGAGCTGCACGACGCCGACGTCGACGCGGTCCTCCTCCAGAGGCTCGAGGAGCTCGCCGAGGCCGAGCGCCTGCTCGGGCGACGCCTCGGCCGCGACGTGCCCGCCGTCTACGTGGAGCACAACACCCCCCGCGGGGACGTGCCGGACAACCGCCACCCGCTCGCCGACCGCGACGACCTGCTGATCGTCCACGTCACCCACTTCAACGCCCTGATGTGGGACACCGGATCGACGCGGACGACGGTGATCGAGCACGGGATCCACGACCCGGGCCCCCTCTACACCGGCGAGCTGCCGCACTTCGGCGTGGTCGTCAACGAGCCCGTCCGCCGGGGCCGGGTCGCCGGGACCGACCTGCTCCCCCGCTTCGGCGCCGTCGCTCCGCTGGACGTCTTCGGGATGAAGACCGACCGGCTCGCCGAGCTGCCGGGTCTGGAGGACGTGACGGTCCTCGGCGACGTCCGCACGCAGGCGATGCACGCGGCCCTGGCCCGCCGCCGGGTCTACCTGCACCCGTTCCGCTGGACCTCCCTCGGCCTCGCGCTGCTGGAGGCGATGCACCTCGGGATGCCCGTCGTCGCGCTCGACGTGACGGAGGCGGGGCGCGCCGTCCCGCCCGAGGCCGGAGCGGTCTCGAACGACCTCGACGCCCTCGTCGCCTCGGCCCGGGCGCTCGTCGAGGACCCGGACCGCGCCGCCCGCGCCGGCGCCGTCGCCCGCGAGGCCGCGCTCGCGCGCTACGGCCTCGCCCGGTTCCACCGCGACTGGGACGAAGTCCTCGCCGACCTCCCCGGACGCCGGTCGCCGGAGCCCGCTCTGGAAGGGAGCACCCGATGAAGCAGCACCTCTCCGCCGCGCCCGCGCTGACGATCGCCATGGTCTCGGAGCACGCGAGCCCGCTGGCGACCCTCGGCGGCGTCGACGCCGGCGGCCAGAACGTCCACGTGGCGGCGCTCGCCGACGCGCTCGCCCGCCGCGGCCACCGCGTCGTCGTCTACACCCGCCGCGACGACCCCTCCCTCCCCCGGCGCGTGCCCTTCACCTCGGGAGTCGAGGTCGTGCACATCGACGCCGGGCCGCCGCGCCGGGTGTCGAAGGACGAGCTGCTGCCCTTCATGGGCGACTTCGCCGTCGATCTCGCCGAGGAGTGGCTGCAGGAGCGGCCGGACCTCGTGCACAGTCACTTCTGGATGTCCGGGGTCGCCGCGCTCGACGCCTCCGAGCGGGTGGAGCGCGCCACCGGGCGGCGCGTGCCCGTCCTCCACACCTTCCACGCGCTGGGCGTGGTCAAGCGCCGCCAGCAGGGCGCGCTCGACACCAGCCCCGCGGAGCGCGCCTGGCTCGAGCCCGGAGTGGGCCAGAAGGCCGACGGCGTCGTCGCCACCTGCTCGGACGAGGCCTTCGAGCTCAAGGGGCTCGGCGTGCCGACCTCGCGCATCTCGGTGGTGCCCTGCGGAGTCGACATCGACCGGTTCTCGGTCGAGGGCCCGGTCGCGCCCCGCGGCGAGCGCTCGCGGCTGATGACCATCGGACGCCTGGTGCCGCGCAAGGGCATGGGCATCGCTATCGAGGCGCTCGCGCACCTGGTCGCGGCCGGCCACGACGCGGAGCTCGTCGTCGTCGGGGGCTCCGGCTCCGGCGACGCGCTGACCGCGGACCCCGAGTACCAGCGGCTGCACGGCGTGGCCGAGAGCCTCGGCGTCGCGGACCGCGTCGACTTCGCCGGCCAGCTCTCGCAGACCGAGATGCCCGCGATGCTCCGCTCGGCCGACGTCGTGGTCTGCGCGCCCTGGTACGAGCCGTTCGGCATCACTCCGCTCGAGGCGATGGCCTGCGGCGTGCCGGTCGTCGCCTCCTCCGTGGGCGGCCTGATCGACACCGTGGTCGAGGACGTCACCGGGGTCCACGTGCCTCCGCGCGACCCGGTCGCCCTGGCCGCCGCCCTCGGCTCGCTGCTGGAGGACCCCGACCGCGCCGGCGCCTACGGGGCCGCCGGCCGCGAGCGCGTCGAGTCCCGCTACTCCTGGGACCGCGTCGCCGCCGACACCGAGCGCGCCTACGTCACGACCCTCGCCGGCCTCGGCGACGAGTCGCTCCTCACCGGCGCCACGAGCGCACCCTCATCCCCCACCACCCGGAAGGCGGCTCCGCGACGATGACCATCGACACCGCGACCATCGACCCCGTTCTGGACACCCCGGCCGACGCCGCCCGGCGCCTCGTCGACGATCACGTGGCGCGCGCGCTCGACGCGGTCGCGCAGCTGGAGCGCCACTCCGACAGGATCGCCGCCTGGGGCGTCGAGCTCGCCGACCGCCTGCACTCCGGCGCGCGCCTGCTCGCCGCGGGCAACGGCGGCTCCGCGGCGGAGGCGCAGCACCTCACCGCCGAGCTCGTCGGCCGCTTCGACGGCGACCGCGTCCCCTTCTCCGCCATCTCGCTGCACGCCGAGACGTCGAGCCTGACCGCGATCGGCAACGACTACGGCTTCGACCACGTGTTCTCGCGCCAGGTCACCGCGCACGCCCGGGCGGGCGACGTCGTGGTCCTGCTCTCCACCAGCGGACGCAGCGCGAACCTCCTCCACGCCGCGGAGGCCGCCCGTGCGGCGGGCGCCCGGTCGTGGGCGCTGACCGGCGAGGGGCCGAACCCGCTCACCGAGCTCTGCGACGAGGCGATCGCCCTCGAGGGCCACGGCTCCAACGTGCAGGAGGCGCAGCTGGTGCTCGTGCACGCGCTCTGCCGGGCCTTCGAGCACCGGATCCGCGCGCGGACGGCGGCCGCCTCGTGAGCCGCCTGCGCCTCGTCGTCGTCGGCGACGTGATGCTCGACGTCGACCTCTCCGGACCCGCCGAGCGGCTGAGCCCGGACGCCCCCGTCCCCGTGGTCGACGTGTCGGCCCGCAGTGCCCGCGCCGGCGGTGCCGGACTCGTCGCCCGGATGCTCGCCCGCGACGGGCACGAGGTGACGCTGGTGACCGCGCTCGCCGAGGACTCGGATCCGGACGTGGCGGAGCTGCGCGCCGAGCTGTCCGGCGTCCGCCTGGTCGCCGGGCCCTCAGGAGCGCCGACGCCGGTGAAGACCCGCGTCGCCGCCTCCGGCCAGGCCGTCGTGCGGATCGACCGCGGCTGCGAGACGCCGCCCGTCCCCGGCGTCACCGACGCGATGCTCGCCGCGCTCGCCGACGCCGACGCCGTGATCGTCGCCGACTACGGCCGCCGCCTGACCGAGGAGCCGTCGCTCCGCACGGCGCTCGACGCGCTCACCGTGCCGCTGGTGTGGGATCCGCACCCGCGGGGCTCCCAGCCGGTCGCCGCCACCTCCCTCGCCACCCCGAACCTGGCCGAGGCCACGGCCTTCTCGGGAGCCGTCGGCCGCGGAGTGACGCGCGCCGAGTCCGCCGCGACCACCCTCCTCGAGCGCTGGGGCTGCGGTGCGGTCACCGTGACGATGGGATCCTCCGGCGCCCTGCTGCGCTCCCGCGGCGCCGGCGTCCCGGTCGTCGCACCGGCCGTCGCCGTGCCGCCCACCGACCCGTGCGGCGCGGGCGACCGGTTCGCCGCCTCCGCCGCCGTCGCCCTCGCCGAGGGCGCGAGCACCTCGGAGGCGGTGCAGGCGGCGGTCGCCGCGGCCGGCGCCTACCTCCTCGCGGGAGGGGTCGCCTCACTGTCCGCTCCCGCCGACCCCGCACCCCTCCACGGCGGCGGGGTGGACGCCCTGCGCGTCGCCGAGTCCGTCCGCGCGGCAGGAGGAACGGTGGTCGCGACGGGCGGCTGCTTCGACCTGCTCCACGCCGGCCACGCCCGCACCCTCTCCGCCGCACGCGCTCTCGGCGACTGCCTGATCGTCTGCCTCAACTCGGACGACTCCGTCCGGCGCCTCAAGGGCGCGGCGCGGCCGATCATCCCCGAGGACGACCGCGTCGACCTGCTGCTCGCGCTCGAGTGCGTCGACGCCGTGCTGGTCTTCGGCGAGGACACGCCGGACGAGGCGCTGCGCCGCATCCGCCCCGACGTCTGGGTGAAGGGCGGCGACTACTCCGCCGAGTCCCTCCCCGAGACGGCGACGGTGGCGGAGTGGGGCGGCCGGGTCCTGACCGTGCCGTACCACCCGGGCCGCTCGACCACCCATCTCGCCGCCGCGCTCGCGCGCGTCGGCTGACCCGCGGCCCACGAGGCCCGCAGACCACCCCCGGAAGGAAACCATGAGCACCACTCCCACCCCCATCGGCCGCGTCCTGATCACCGGAGGAGCCTCCGGGCTCGGTGCGGCCGTCGCCGCCGCGGTCACCGCCGCCGGCGGCACCCCGATCGTGCTCGACCGCGACGTCTCGTCGGTGAAGGAGGGCGTCGCCGCCTACCAGGTCGACGTCGCGAAGACCCGCGAGGCCGAGAAGG
>NZ_PSVX01000074.1:0-15558 GCF_002932695.1 Rathayibacter sp. AY1D2
GGATGCGCAGGAGCATCACGACGTCGGGGAGCCCGGTGTCGATCGCCTCGTCCAGATCGAAGCGGATGTCGAGCGGGTTCTTCCCCAACGGCCGGGAGTACGCGCGGATCTGGGGCCTCGACGACGAGCGGCTCGCCCGGCTGGGTCCCGATCCGCTGGACCCGGAGTTCACCGAGGAGATCCTCGGCGCGATCCTCGCCACGGCGAGCCGGGCAGGGACCGGCTCCCACAGGCACCGCCGAACGCACGATCCGCGTGCCAGCGGATCGCGCTAGGCGGACGCGACCCGCTCCACCCACCCAGCCACCCCCGAGAGCCGACCGCGGCGAGCCGGGCAGGGACCGGCTCGCCACAAGCACAGCCGAACCAGTGATCCGCGTACCAGCGGATCGCTGTAGGCGAACGCGACCCGCTCCACCCACCCAGCCACCCCCGAGAGCCGACCGCGGCGAGCCGGGCAGGGACCGGCTCGCTATCTGATCAGCCGCGACAGCAGCCGGTCGGCGAGGATCCTGCCGTCGGTCTGGCAGGTGGGGCAGTACTGGAGCGTGGAGTCGTGGAAGACCACCTGGCGGATCGTGTCGCCGCAGACGGGGCACGCCTCTCCTGTGCGGCCGTGGACGCGCATGCCGAGCTTCTTCTCGCGCTTGAGGTCGGCCGCGTGCAGGCCCTCGGCGCGGGCGAGCGCCTCCTCGAGTGTGTAGCGGAGGGCCGCGTAGAGGCGGTCCAGCTCGTCGGCGGTGAGCGCGGCGGGCTTGAAGGGCGACATGCGCGCCACGTGGAGGATCTCGTCCGAGTAGGCGTTGCCGATGCCGGCGATGCGGGACTGGTCGCGGAGGACGCCCTTCACCTGCGCCCGGCCCGCCGTGGCGAGGATCGCGCCGAGGATCTCCTCGGTGAACTCCGGGTCCAGCGGATCGGGACCCAGCCGGGCGACGCCCGGGACGTCGAGCGGATCGGCGACGATCGAGAGCGCGAGGCTCTTCTTGGTGCCGGCCTCCGTCACGTCGAACCCCGACCCGTCGTCGAGGACGAGCCGCGCGGCGAGCGGTCCCCGGCCGGGCTTCGCCGGCGCCGTCGGCCGCTCGGGCCGCCAGCGGACCCAGCCGGCGCGGGCGAGGTGCAGGAGGACGTGGGCCTCGCCGACTGCGAGGTCGAGGAACTTGCCGTGCCGCGATACTCCGTGGACGGTCTCGCCGGACAGAGCCGACGGCGGGATGGCGACGGTCTTGAGGGCGGAGATCGCGAACACGTCGAGCCGCTCGAGGACGCGTCCGCCCAGGCGCGCGTCGAGATCGAGGGCGAGGGCCTGGACCTCGGGGAGTTCGGGCATGCGACCACCCTGGCCCGCGGGTCCCGCACCGTCCACCCCTGGCGGAGGGGACGGCAGCGGGTCAGTCGCCGAAGCGCGTCGCCGCGACCTTCCGCAGGAACAGCTCGTGGAACCGGTAGTCGCCGGTGATCTCGGGATGGAACGCCGTCCCAAGGAGGTTGCCCTGCTCGACCGCGACCACCCGCCCGTCGGCGACGCTGGCGAGCGCGGTCGCCCGCTCCCCCAGCTCCTCCACGACCGGTGCGCGGATGAAGACCGCGTGCACCGGCGGATCGCCGATGGCCGGCACGTCGAGATCGGTCTCGAAGGAGTCGAGCTGGTTGCCGAACGCGTTCCTCCGGACCGACACGTCCAGGCCGCCGAAGCTGCTCTGGCCGTCGATGCGGTCGAGGACCCGGTCGGCGAGCATGATCAGCCCGGCGCAGGTCCCGTAGACGGGCATCCCCGCACTGATCGCCTCGACGACCGGCTCCGCGAGGCCGAAGAGGCGCGACAGCTTGTCCATCACCGTGGACTCGCCGCCCGGGATGACCAGCCCCGCGACGGTGGCGAGCTCCTCCGGGCGGCGCACGAGCACCACCTCGGCGCCCAGCTCGCGCAGGACGTGCGCGTGCTCGCGGAAGTCGCCCTGCAGCGCGAGGACGCCGACGCGGAGCCCCTCGAGGGACTCCCGCGTCGGTCCTGCGCCGGCGAGCGGCGCGTCGGCGCTACCAGCCACGCTCGGCGAGGCGGTGCGGCGCGGGCACGTCGGCCACGTTGATGCCGACCATCGCCTCGCCCAGGCCGCGCGAGGCCTCCGCGACGACCTTCGCGTCGTCGAAGAAGGTGGTCGCCTTCACGATCGCGGCCGCGCGCTTGGCGGGCTCGCCCGACTTGAAGACGCCGGAGCCGACGAACACGCCGTCGGCGCCCAGCTGCATCATCAGCGCCGCGTCGGCCGGGGTCGCGACCCCGCCGGCGGTGAAGAGGACGACGGGGAGCTTGCCGGTCCGGGCGATCTCGACGACCAGGTCGTAGGGGGCCTGCAGCTCCTTCGCGGCGACGTAGAGCTCGTCCTTGGTCATCGCCTTCAGGCGGTTGACCTCGCCGGAGATCGTGCGGATGTGCTTGGTCGCCTCGGAGACGTCGCCGGTGCCGGCCTCGCCCTTCGAGCGGATCATCGCTGCGCCCTCGGTGATGCGGCGCAGCGCCTCGCCCAGGTTGGTCGCTCCGCAGACGAAGGGGACGGTGAAGTTCCACTTGTCGATGTGGTTCACGTAGTCGGCGGGCGAGAGGACCTCGGACTCGTCGATGTAGTCGACGCCGAGCTCCTGCAGGATCTGCGCCTCGACGAAGTGGCCGATGCGCGCCTTCGCCATGACGGGGATCGACACGGCGGAGACGATGCCGTCGATCAGGTCGGGGTCGCTCATGCGTGCGACGCCGCCCTGCGAGCGGATGTCGGCGGGGACGCGCTCGAGCGCCATGACGGCGACCGCGCCGGCGTCCTCCGCGATGCGGGCCTGATCGGCGTCGACGACGTCCATGATGACGCCGCCCTTGAGCATCTCGGCGAGACCGCGCTTGACGCGGCTCGAGCCGAACTGCTCGGGAGCGGACGAGGACGGAGTGGTGGTGTCGGTCATGTTCGCGAGTCCTGTTCTGTGCGGCGACTTCCGCCGACGGCAGCTCCGAGTCTACGAGACGGCACCCACCGTCCGCGGCGCTGGACAGGGGGCCGGGCGGCGGTCTAGAGGCTCGGCCAGGCCGCCGCGAGGCTCGCCCGCACGTCGCCGAGCAGCTGCGGGAGCGCCTTCGTGCGGGCGATGATCGGGAAGAAGTTCGCGTCGGTCGCCCAGCGCGGAACCACGTGCTGGTGCAGGTGCGCGGCGATCCCCGCTCCCGCGACCGCGCCCTGGTTCATCCCGAGGTTGAAGCCGTCGTTGTTCGAGACCGAGCGGACGACGCGCATGGCCGTCTGCGTGAGCGCTCCGATCTCGGCCACTTCCTCGGGAGTGGCCTCGTCGTAGAGCGGGATGTGCCGGTACGGGCAGACCAGGAGGTGGCCGGAGTTGTACGGGAAGAGGTTCAGCAGGACGTAGGCGTGCTCCCCGCGGGCGACGATGAGGGCCTCCTCGTCGCTCAGCGTCGGCGCCACGCAGAAGGGGCAGTCGTCGGCTCCGGGCTGCCCCTTCTGGATGTAGACCATCCGGTGCGGCGTCCACAGGCGCTGGAACTCGTCGGGAACCCCGGCGAGGTGCGCCGAGCCCTCCGCTCCCTCGGGCACGTAGCCGTCGCTCACGCTCAGACCTGCGCCTTCGAGGCGACGGCCTCGCGGATGCGCGCGACGGCGTCGGCGACCGGGATCCCGTTCTCCTGCGTGCCGTCGCGGAAGCGGAAGCTGACGGCTCCGGCGTCGCGGTCCTTCTCCCCCACGATCATCTGGAAGGGCACCTTCTGCAGCGTGGCGTTGCGGATCTTCTTCTGCATCCGGTCGCTGGAGTAGTCGATCTCGGCGCGGATGCCCGACCTCTTGAGCTCGCCGACGACCTCCTCGAGGTAGGGCAGGTACTCGTCGGCGATCGGGATGCCCACGACCTGGACCGGCGACAGCCAGACCGGGAACGCCCCGGCGTAGTGCTCGGTGAGGATCGCGAAGAAGCGCTCGATGGAGCCGAAGAGCGCGCGGTGGATCATCACGGGCCGCTTCTTCGAGCCGTCCGAGGCCGTGTACTCGAGCTCGAAGCGCTCGGGCTGGTTGAAGTCGAGCTGGATGGTCGACATCTGCCAGGTGCGGCCGATGGCGTCGCGCGCCTGCACCGAGATCTTCGGACCGTAGAACGCCGCTCCTCCCGGATCCGGCACCAGCTCGAGACCGGAGGCGACGGCGACCGCGCGCAGCGACTCGATCGCCTCCTCCCACTGCTCGGGCGCACCGACGAACTTCGGGTTGCCCTCCTCGTTCGTGGACAGCTCGAGGTAGAAGTCGTCGAGGCCGTAGTCGCGCAGCACCTGCAGCACGAACTCGAGGTTGCGGGTCAGCTCGGCCGACACGTCCTCCTGCGCGACGTAGATGTGGGCGTCGTCCTGGGTCAGGCCGCGCACGCGGGTGAGGCCCTGCAGGGTGCCGCTCTTCTCGTAGCGGTACACGGTGCCGAACTCGGCCAGGCGCAGCGGGAGCTCGCGGTAGCTGCGGCCGCGCGAGCGGAAGATCAGGTTGTGGAACGGGCAGTTCATGGGCTTGAGGTAGTAGTCCTGGCCCTGGCGGGTGACGTTGCCGTCCTCGTCCTGCAGCTCGTCGAGGTGCATCGGGGGGAACATCCCCTCGGAGTACCACTGCAGGTGCCCGCTCGTGAGGAACAGGTCGCCCTTGGTGATGTGCGGCGTGTAGACGAGCTCGTAGTCGTGGGCGAGCAGCTGCTCGCGCATGTACTGCTCGATCTCGTAGCGGATGATCCCGCCCTTGGGGTGGAAGACCGCGAGGCCGGAGCCGATCTCGTCCGGGAAGGAGAACAGGTCGAGCTCGTGGCCGAGCTTGCGGTGGTCGCGGCGCGCCGCCTCCTCGAGGCGGGCCTGGTGCTCGCGCAGCTCGTCCTTCGTGGGCCACGCGGTGCCGTAGACGCGCTGCAGCTGCGGGTTCTTCTCCGAGCCGCGCCAGTAGGCGGCAGCGTTGCGGGTCAGGGCGTAGCCGTTGCCGATCATGCGGGTGTTGGGCAGATGCGGGCCGCGGCAGAGGTCCTTCCAGACCGTCTCGCCGGAACGCGGGTCGACGTTGTCGTAGATGGTGAGCTCGGCGCCGCCGACCTCGACGCTCTCGTCCTCGGCTCCCCCGCCCTTGATCCCGATCAGCTCGAGCTTGTAGGGCTCGCCGGCGAGCTCGGCGCGCGCCTCCTCCTCGGAGACGACGCGGCGCACGAACCGCTGGCCCTGGCGGACGATGCGGTCCATCGCCTTCTCGAGCGCCTTCATCGCCTCGGGCGTGAAGGGCTCCTCGACGTCGAAGTCGTAGTAGAAGCCGTCGGTGACGGGCGGGCCGATGCCCAGCTTCGCCTCCGGGTTGATCTGCTGCACCGCCTGCGCGAGCACGTGGGCCGCGGAGTGGCGGAGGATGTTCAGCCCGTCCGGCGAGGAGATGAGCACCGGCTCGATGCGGTCGCCCGGCACGACGTCGGCGGCGAGGTCCTTGAGCTCCCCGTTGACGCGGATCGCGACCACGGCCCGGTCGGTGAAGTGCGTGAATCCCGTGCCCGCCTCGGTGACGACCGAGTGGGACTCGTTCTCTGCGGGATTCGACGGTTCGTTCGACACGTGCGGGCACTCCTCGGGCTCGGTTGACCCCTCGACTGTAGTCGGCGGCGGCCTCTACCCGAGCGCGTCGAGCACGCGGACGCCGAGCGCGCGCAGAGCGGAGGCGAGCTCGTCCCGGTCGGCGCCGGGGAGCACGAGCGAGCTGCGCTCGAGCTGGTGCAGGAGGACCTCCTCCAGGCCGGGCGGCAGGGAGTCCACGGCGAGCGCCCCCTCGAGTGCGGCGAGCACGGCGACGACGGCCACCGCGTCGCGTGCCGCGAGTCTGCGTGCGCTGATCTCCATGCGTCTCCGTCCGTGTCGTCCGACCCCGTCACCCTGCCGACAGGACGTGCCCCGGAGAGGGGCGCGGGGGCGACCGGTGCGCAATCCGTCCAGGTGGCATCCTGGTCCGATGGGTGCCGGTCCTGCGCTGCAGCGCTTCACGCGCTCCGGGGCCGACCTGGAGGAGGCGCGGCGCTTCTACTCGGACGGCTACGGCGGGTCGGGATTCCGGACGGAACCGGTCGAGCGGCCCTTCTCCTTCCGCTACGACGTCTCCGGGAGCGAGGGCGTGAGCCTGCGGACGTCTGTTTTCCGGGGCTCCGTGTCCGGGGGGCTGCGTCCGGCGGGCGAGTACGTCGTCTCGTGGTTCCTCTCCGGCACGAGCGTGGTGGACCCGGAGGGCGATCGGATCGTCCACCTGCCGGGGCGGCCGGTCGTGTTCCCCAGCGCGCGTCCGTTCGAGTTCGTCAGCCGCGACTTCCAGCAGCGGCTCGTGCACGTGGCCGCCGGCCTCCTCGAGCAGGTCGCGTCCGAGGCCGGCGACGGCGTGCCGCTGCCGCTCGTCTTCGACCACCGCTCGATCGCCTCCGCGTCGGCACTCCCGGGCTGGTGGCGGGCGGTCGACGACTTCGCGGGCGTCCTCCGGTCGGGCGGCGAGGCGACAGCGCTGCAGCTCGTGGCGGCCGAGCGCGGCGTCGCTCTGCACCTGCTCGCGACCTTCGCGCACCGGCCGGTCGTCGTTCCGTCGCAGGTGCTGCGGCCGGGGCTCGAGCACCTGCTGCGTGCCGCCGAGTTCCTGCACGCGTTCGCCGCGTCGCCCGTCACCGTGTCCGACATCGCGACAGCGGCGGGGCTCACTCCGCGGGCGCTGCAGGCCGCGTTCCGGAGACACTTCGGCGACACTCCGCTCGGCTACCTGCGCGGCGTGCGTCTCGACCGGGCGCGCGTCGAGCTGCGCGAGGGCGCTCCGGGCGAGGAGACCGTGCGCGCCGTCTCCGCGCGCTGGGGCTTCCTCAACCAGGGCCGCTTCTCGGGGGCGTACCACCGCCGCTTCGGCGAGTACCCGGTGGAGACCCTGCGCCGCTGACGCTCAGGCGCCGGGAGCGAGATCGCGGGCGTAGCAGACCGAGTGCTCGGACCCGATGTAGGCGCCGAACGGCAGGATGGCGTGGTAGCCCTCCCGGAGGTAGAACCGCATCGCGTCGGGCTGGAGCGTCCCGGTCTCCAGCACCAGGCGCGTCGTGCCCAGAGCGGCCGCCCGCGCCTCGAGCGCGCGCAGGACGGCCGTGGCCGCTCCGGTGCCGCGGGCGGCGCGGTCGGCGAACATCCGCTTCACCTCGATCGCCCCCGGTCCGAGGACGTCGTCGTCGAGAGGCCGCAGTCCGCCGCAGGCCACCGCCGTGCCGCTCGCGTTGCGGGCGACGAGGAAGACGGGCACGTCGTCGGCCGAGGGCGGCGTGCCGGGCTCGTGGTCGTCGTTGCCGTAGCGCTCGTCGAGCTCGCGCCGCTGCGCGTCGCGCAGACGCTCGGCGTCCGGGTGGGTCCACGCCACCTCGTCGATGGTCCAGCTCATGAGGGCTCCTCCCGGCCGCGCGAGGGGCACGGCCGAGGCCATTCTGCCGCGCCCGCCCCCTCCGGCCGGCCCGGTGGCAACCCCTTCCGCGCCGGGCCGCAGCGGGCGTCGACTGGAGGCCCACCGACGAAAGGACTCACCGTGCTCTCCGACTCCCCCATCGGCCCCGTTCTGCTCTCCCGCGACCTCGCCGCCTCCCGCGCCTTCTACGCCGGCTCCCTGGGACTGGAGGTCCTCGAGGAGAGCGAGTCGGCGATCGCCTACTCCTGCGGCGGCACCCGGCTCACCGTCACCGCCAGCACCACGGGCTCGAAGGACGAGCAGACCAAGGCCGCCTGGCGGGTGGCCGACCTGCGCGCCGAGCTGGACGCGCTGGCGACTCGGGGCGTGGCTCCGGAGGACTACGACAGCGACGAGCTGCGCACCGAGAACGGCGTGGCCGACCGCGGCAGCGTCTGGGCGGCCTGGATCCTCGATCCCGACGGGAACGCGCTCGGCTTCGAGCAGCCCAAGAGCTGATCGGCGCCGCTCTAGACTCGCCCCATGCCCGACGACTCCGCTCCGCTGCCCGCGCCCGGGTGGTACCCGCACCCGGCCGACCTCGGCTCGGAGCTCTACTGGGACGGCGCGGCGTGGACGGACCGGTCCCGCCCGTCCTCCTCGGCGCCCGCTCCCGCCTACGGCACGCCCCCGGGCGCTCCGGAGCAGGAGCTGTACGCCTATCCGTCCGCCCCGTCCTCCGCGGCGGGCCGCAACCCCATGGCGATCGCGAGCCTCGTGCTCGGCGTCCTGAGCCTGCTGATCAATCCGCTGCTGATCCCCTCGATCCTCGCCATCGTCTTCTCGGCGAAGGGCCGGGCGGCCGCACCGCTCGTCGGAGGCGGTCGCGGGCTCGCGACGGCCGGACTCGTCACCGGGATCCTCGGTCTGGTGTCGGGCGTCTTCACCATCGTCGGCAACCTCTCGGCCGGGGTCCCCGGCCTGGCCGGCTGACCGGGGTGCCGCGGCCCTCGACGCCCCGATGACCGCGCGCCGGAGCGCTCCCTGGCTCCTCGTCGTGGCGGTCGCCCTGGTCGCGCTGGTCCTGCGCGGTCCGATCGTCGCCGTCGCGCCCATCATCGACGCGGTGCGCGAGGACCTCGCGCTGTCCGCGGGCCAGGCGGGGATCCTCACCAGCATCCCCGTGCTCTGCTTCGCCCTGGCGACTCCGCTCGCCCTCCTGGTGATCCGCCGCGCGGGACCCGACGCCGCCGTGACCGTCACGGTGATCGGCGTCGCGCTCGGCACGATCGTCCGATCGATCGGCGACGTGGGACCGGCCGTGGCGGGCACCATCCTGATCGGCGTCTCCATCACGATCGGCAACGTCGTCCTCCCCGTCGTGATCCGGCGGGACGTCGCTCCCGAGCGCGTCGACCTCACGACGGGCGTCTACACCGCAGCCCTCAACGTCGGCTCGACGATCACCTCGCTCGGCACCGCTCCGCTCGCTCTGGCGCTCGGCTGGCGCGGCGCCCTGCTCGTCTGGCTCGCCCTCAACGCCCTCGCTCTGGCCGGCTGGCTCGTGGCCGTAGGGCCTCGGGCGGCCCTGCGTCCGACTCCCCGCCCGGCCCGCGCCGACCGCGCACCGGCCGCACCGGCTCCGCGGATCTTCCGCAGCGCGACCGTGCTGGCGCTCGCGCTCTGCTTCTCGAGCCAGGCGTTCTCGTACTACGGAGTGACGGCGTGGCTCCCCTCGCTGCTCGTCGACCGCAACGGCTTCTCGATCGCGACCGCGGGCGCGAGCGCCTCGGTGTTCCAGCTCGCCGCGGTCGCCGGCGCCCTCGGCGTCCCGCTCCTGGTCCGGAGGCTCGGACCCCTGGGGGGCATCGTGCTCGTCGGCCTCCTCTGGTGCACGGTGCCGGCGGGGCTGCTGCTCGCGCCGCAGCTCTGGGCGCTCTGGTGCGTGCTGGGCGGCGCGGCCCAGGGCGGAGGATTCACGGTGGTCTTCGTGCTCGTCGTGCGGCTCTCCCGCTCCGACGCCCACGCGTCGCGGCTCTCGGCCACGGTGCAGGGGATCGGCTACGCCGTGGCCGCCACCGCCCCGACCGTCATCGGGTTCGCGCACGACGCGAGCGGCGGCTGGGAGGCTCCCCTGCTGACCGTCCTCGCCGCGACCTGCTCCTTCCTCCTCTTCGGCACCCTCGCCGCCGCGCGCCAGCGCCGGGCCTGACCCGCGACACGACCGGCCGCGCCGTCAAGGGGGCCGTCCGACGACTGTCGGCCCCGTAGCGTGTCCGCATGGCCGAGCAGAGCACTACCCGCGAGAAGACAGCGCCCGATCCCGACGATTCCCGGAAGCCCGACGACGTCACCGACATCACCAAGCGCTCCTGGTTCTACGTCCTCAAGAAGACGGCCCGCGAATTCGGCGCGGACCAGTGCACCGACCTCGCCGCCGCGCTCACCTACTACGCCGTGCTCGCGCTCTTCCCCGCCCTGCTCGCGATCGTGTCGGTGCTGGGGCTCTTCGGCCAGGCGCAGGCCACCACTGATCTGGTGCTCGACCTGATCGGGAACCTCGCGTCGAGCGAGGTCGTCGACCTGCTGCGCGACCCGATCCAGGCGCTGACCAGCTCCTCCGCCGCGGGTCTCGCCTTCGTGACCGGTGTCGTCGGAGCGATCTGGTCCGCCTCCGGCTACGTCGGCGCCTTCGGCCGCGCGATGAACCGCGTCTACCAGATCGACGAGGGGCGCCCCTTCTGGAAGCTCCGCCCGACGATGCTCGGCGTGACCGTGGTGACGGTCGTCCTGATCGTGATCGCGGCGCTCATCCTGGTGCTCAGCGGACCGGTCGCGACCGCCGTCGGCGACGTCGTGGGCCTCGGGCCCGCCGCCCTCACCGTGTGGAACATCGCGAAATGGCCGGTGCTCGTGGTCATCGCGATCGTGATCGTCGCGACCCTGTACTACTGGGCGCCCAACATCCGCCAGCCGAAGTTCCGCTGGATCAGCATCGGATCGATCGTCGCCCTGGCGATCTGGCTGATCGCCTCGACCGGCTTCGCGTTCTACGTGGCCAACTTCTCCAACTACAACAAGACCTACGGCTCGCTCGGCGCGGTGATCGTCTTCCTCCTCTGGATCTGGATCACCAACATCGCCCTGCTCTTCGGCGCGGAGTTCGACGCCGAGCTCGAGCGCGGACGCGAGCTGCAGGCGGGCATCGAGGCGGAGGAGACCATCCAGCTCCCCCCGCGCGACACCGCCGCGAGCGACAAGAAGGCGGCAGTGCACGAGAAGGACGTCCGCGACGGGCGCTGGCTGCGGCTGGCGAGCGAGAACCGCAGCGACGAGGGCACGGCCCAGGACGACGAGGCCGCGAAGAAGAAGTGACTCAGGACTCGGACGACCAGAGCGCGCGGTAGTAGGCCGCGCGCTCGTCGTCCGGATCCGCTCCGTACTCCGCGAGGAGCAGCGGGGTGTGGCCGGGGCCGTAGTTCCAGCCGAGGCTGACGGCGGCGACCGCCAGATCCGCCCAGCGGTCGCCCACGCCCAGGTCGCCGACGTCGACCGTGCCGCTCCAGCGTCCGTCGTCGTCGACGAGCGTGTTCGGAGCGCACGCGTCGCCGTGCACCACGACGGGGTCCACGAGCTCCGGAGCCGCGCCGAGCGCCGACGGCCGGCGCGCGAACCAGGAGTCGTCGCGCAGCTCCTCGGGCACCGCGTCGACGGGGAGCGCGTGGACCGCCCGCAGGCCGGCCGCGATCGCGCGGACGGCCTCCTCCGGCCGGGCTGTCCACTCCGGGTCGACGGCGCTCCGCCCGGCCAGCGGTGCGGTGAGGAGCCACTGCCCCTCCTCGTCCTCGCCCGCCTCCAGGATCCGGGGCGCGTCGATCCGCCCCTCCAGCCAGCGCAGACGCGCGATCTCGCGACGGAGGTCGACGCCCGTGGACCGGGGATTCCACTTCAGGTACCCGGCGTCCACGCGGAAGGTCAGCCCGTCGAGCTCGTTGCGCCAGACGAGCGCCGGATCGGTGCCGCCGTTCAGGCGCCTCGCCGGCGACGGGATCCGGACGCCCTCGAGCGAGGACTGCCGTGCGAGGTCCGGACCGCTCATGCCCTCAGGGTAGGCGCCCCGATCCTGAGAGGATCCGCATGCCGCGGACCGCGCCACCCGCCTCCTCCGAGCAGCGCGCCCTTACCCTGACGGGCGTGCCGGAGCAGCCGCCCGGCGCGATCCGGTGACGAGGGAGCCCCCGTGACGCAGAGCGACGACGACCGCGGGCCCGTGCAGCCCGACTTCTCGAAGGAGCAGGAGGGCTACCGTCCCGGGCTCAAGCCCCGGCAGCTGCAGATGATCGCCATCGGCGGCGCGATCGGCACCGGCCTCTTCCTCGGCGCGGGCGGCCGACTCGCCACCGCCGGTCCCTCGCTCGTCGTCGTGTACGCGGTCTGCGGCGTCTTCGCCTACCTGATCCTCCGCGCGCTCGGCGAGCTGGTCCTGCACCGGCCGAGCTCGGGCTCCTTCATCTCCTACGCCCGCGAGTTCCTGGGCGAGAAGGCCGCCTTCGTCGCCGGATGGATGTACTTCCTGAACTGGGCGATGACCGCGATCGCCGACGTCACCGCGGTGGCCCTGTACGTGAAGTACTGGTCGCTCTTCTCCTCCGTGCCCCAGTGGCTCCTCGCACTCATCGCCCTGGTCGTCGTGCTCTCGCTGAACCTCGTCTCGGTCAAGGTCTTCGGGGAGCTGGAGTTCTGGTTCGCGCTCATCAAGGTCACGGCGCTGGTGGTCTTCCTGGTGATCGGCGTCGTCGTGCTCGCCGCGGGCTGGCCGCTGCAGTCCGGCGGCGTCTCCGTGGACCCCGGGATCAGCCTCTGGAACGACAACGGCGGCATCCTGCCCGGCGGCCTGATCGCCAGCGTCCTGGTCGTCCAGGGCGTGGTGTTCGCCTACTCCGGAGTCGAGCTGGTCGGCACGGCGGCGGGCGAGACCGCGGAGCCGGCGAAGGTCATCCCGCGCGCCATCAACTCGGTCATCCTGCGCATCGCCGTCTTCTACGTCGGCTCGGTGCTGCTGCTGACGCTGCTGCTGCCCTACACGGCCTACTCGAAGGGCGAGAGCCCGTTCGTCACGTTCTTCAGCTCGCTGGGCGACGGCTCCTCGGGCGAGATCGCCGGATCGATCATGAACTTCGTCGTGCTGACGGCCGCGCTCTCCAGCATCAACGCCGGGCTCTACTCGACCGGCCGCATCCTCCGCTCCATGGCGCTCAACGGCTCCGCCCCCGCCTTCACCGGCCGGATGAACAAGCAGGGCGTCCCCTACGGCGGCATCCTGCTCACGGCGAGCATCACCCTGATCGGGATCGTGCTGAACCTCTTCGTGCCGTCCGAGGCCTTCGAGATCGTCCTCAACGTCTCGGCGCTGGGCATCGTCACGGGCTGGGGCATGATCGTCCTCTGCCAGATGCAGCTGCAGCGCTGGGCGGCCCAGGGGCGCCTGGAGCGCCCGTCCTTCCGGATGCCCGGCGCCCCGGTGACCTCGTGGCTCACCCTGGCGTTCCTGGTGATCGTGGTGGTCCTCATCGCCGTCGACTTCCCGACCGGCACCTGGACCGTGGGGATCGTCGCGGTGGTCGGCGTGCCCGCCCTGATCGTGGGCTGGCACGTCGCGAAGCCGCGCATCCTGGCGATCGCGTCCGCCCGTGACGGCTTCACCGGCGCCCACCCCGTGATCGCCGCCCGTCCGGCCTCCGAGGCCAAGCGCGACGGGAACGAGCGGCGCCACGAGTAGCGCGGGTCAGCGCCGGCGGAGGTAGCGCAGGAGCAGCGTGTCGCCGGCGCTGAGCACGTGCGCCAGGTGCTGCGGGCGCGGTCCGGGGACGTCGCCGCGGGCGAGCCTCCCGGAGTCCCCCGCCTCGAGCGTCGGAGCGACGGTCAGGCAGAGCTCGTCGACGGCGTCCGCGGCGAGGAGGGTCCCGAGCAGCGACGGACCGCCCTCGCAGTGGATCCTGCCGAGCCCCCGCTCCGCGAGCTGCGCCCGCATCCGCGTCGCGTCGAGCTCTGCGTCGCCGCAGACGAGCACGTCGGCGACCTCGGCGAGCTCCGCGCGGCGGCGGGCCGGCGAGGAGCCGGTGGTCACGACGATCGGGCGCACCGGCGCCTCGGTGAAGATCCGCGAGTCGGGATCGAGGTCGAGCGACCCCGAGACGATCGCGAAGACGGGCTGCGGGGCGAGCCCGGTGCCGAGCCGGGACCGCACGGACTCGTCGCTCAGCACCATCGGGCCGTAGCCCTCGGTCCGCACCGTGCCGGCCGCGACGAGCACGACGTCGGCGAGCCGGCGGAGCAGGTCGAACACGCGCAGGTCCGCCGCGCCCCCGAGATCGCCCGAGACGCCGTCACGGGTGACCGCGCCGTCGACGCTCGCGACGAAGTTGACCCGGAGCCACTCCTCGCCCGCCCCGTCCGCGTAGAGGGCCAGCAGAGCCTCGTCGGACAGGTCCTGCCCGGCCTGCGACAGGCCGTCGATGCGGGCGCTCACGCCGCCGGCTCCACGTTGTGGCGGAGGAAGACGGGCGCCCGCCAGCCCAGCACCGCCTCCGTCATCCGCACGGCGTCCACCGCCTGGCGCACGTCGTGCATGCGCACGATCCGCGCACCGTTCAGGATGCAGATCACCGCGGCGGCGAGGGAGCCCTCGAGGCGCTCCCCCTGCGGCCGGTCCAGCGCCTCGCCGATGAAGTCCTTGTTGGACACCGCGGCGAGCACCGGGAAGCCGAGCGCGGCCACCTCGCCCAGCCGGCGGGTGAGCTCGAGCGTGTGCACGGTGTTCTTGTTCAGGTCGTGACCCGGATCGACGATGATCCTCCCGGCAGGCACTCCACCCGAGAGCGCGCGATCGACGCGGCTCCGCAGATGGTCGACCACGGTCGCCACGACGTCGTCGTACTCGGGTCTCTCCGGCTCGCTGCGGGGGGCGCCCACGCTGTGGGTGATGACGAGCTGAGCGGAGGAGGAGGCGACGACCTCGAGCATCCGGGGGTCGTGCAGCCCGCTCGTGTCGTTGATGACGGAGGCGCCCGCGGCGATGCTCGCGCGCGCGACCTCGGCGCTCGTCGTGTCCACCGAGACGACCACGTCGCTCCGCTCCGCGATGCCCGCCACGACGGGGACGACCCGGTCGAGCTCCTCCTGGAGCGTGACAGCGGGGCCGCGGCCGAACGGCACTCCGCCGATGTCGACCCAGTCGGCGCCGAGCTCCGCAGCGCGCACGGCGGCCGCGATGGCGCTGTCCAGGGCGAAGGTGGAGCCCTTGTCGTAGAAGGAGTCGGGTGTGCGGTTCACGACCGCCATCACGGCCACCTGCCGCTCGAAGTCGAACTCTCGTCCGCCGATGTGCCGCGTGGTCATGGGCGCGTCCCTCCCGCTCGGAGCGCCGGGAGAAGGCCGGCGCCGCTCACCCTAGACGAGCGGAGTCGGCGGAGGCTGGAGCGGGCCGCCCTCGAGCAGCGCCTGGAAGAGGACGTGGTCCTGCCACTCCCCGGCGATCCGCAGGTAGCGCCGCGCGACGCCGATCCGCTCGAAGCCGTTGCGCTGCAGCACGGTCTGCGATCCGACGTTGTGGAGGAGCGTCCCGGCCTGCACGCGGTGCAGCCCCAGATCCTCACGCGCGGTGCGCAGGACGGCTCCGACCGCGCGGGTCATCACGCCGCGGCCCTGCAGACCGCTGTCGAGCCAGTAGCCGAGATCGCCGCTGTCGAAGGCGCCGCGGACGATGTTCGCGAGAGTCAGCCGACCGACGATCACGCCGCCCGCGTCGAGGACGAGCGGGAGGACGCTGCCGGCCCGGTGCGCGGCGAGCGCGTCCGCGACGGCGTCGGTCTGGCCCCACGCCTCGAAGAAGCGGGTCGAGCGCGTCGGCTCCCAGGGCGCGAGGTGCCGGCGGTTGCGCCGGTACGCGGCGGCGAGGGCCGGTCCGTCGTCCCGCGAGACGAGCCGCAGGAGGGTGCCCTGGTCGTCGACGGGGATCGGGGCGGGCATCCTGCGAGGGTAGCGCCGGAGCCGGGAACGACAGAACCCCCGGCCAGGGGCCGGGGGTTCTCGTGGTGGGCGATAC
>NZ_PSVX01000075.1:0-15283 GCF_002932695.1 Rathayibacter sp. AY1D2
ACCCTCGCCGCATCCGCGACGATCGCCCTCGCCGCCGGCGCCGCCCCGCCCGGTCAGTGCCCGCGCGCGATCCACTCCTCGCGGTGCGGCGCCTCCGCTCCGATCGTGGTCGAGTCGCCGTGGCCGGTCCGGACGACCGTCGCGGCGGGCAGCGTCAGCAGGCGCTCCGTGATCGAGTCGATGATCGTCGGGAAGTCGCTGTACGAGCGGCCGGTGGCCCCCGGCCCGCCCTGGAAGAGGGTGTCGCCGGTGAACACCGTGCCGAGCGCCTCGGCGACGAAGCAGACGGCGCCGGGGGTGTGGCCCGGGGTGTGCCGCACCTCGAGCTCGACGCCGGCGACGGGCACGATCCGCCCGTCGACCAGACCGCCGCTCGGGGCCGTGCCGGGGTGCACGGCGTCCCACAGCATCCGGTCGGCCTCGTGGAGCAGCACCGGGGCGCCGGTCGCAGCGCGGACTCCCTCGACCGCGTCGAGGTGGTCGTCGTGCCCGTGGGTCAGCAGTACGGCGAGGAGCCGGCGCTCGCCGACGGCCGCGAGGATCGCGTCCGCGTCGTGGGCCGCGTCGATGACGACGCACTCGGAGTCGTCGCCGACGATCCAGACGTTGTTGTCGACGTCCCAGGTGCCGCCGTCGAGGCTGAAGGTGCCGCTCGTGACGAGCTGCTCGATCCGCGCGCCCATCAGAGCACCACCACCGAGCGGAGCACGTCGCCGCCGGCCATCGTGGCGAAGGCCTCCTCGATGTCCTCGATCCCGATCCGCTCGCTCACGAACTCGTCCAGGGGCAGGCGGCCCTGGAGGTAGAGGCCGGTCAGCATCGGGAAGTCCCTCTCCGGCAGGCAGTCGCCGTACCAGCTCGACTTCAGCGAGCCGCCGCGGCCGAAGACGTCGAGCAGGGGGATCTCGAGCGTCATCTCGGGAGTCGGCACCCCGACCAGCACCACGGTCCCGGCGAGATCGCGGGCGTAGAACGCCTGGCGCCAGGTCTCGGGGCGGCCCACGGCGTCGATGACGACGTCCGCTCCGAAGCCGTTCGTCAGGGCCTGCACGGCGGCGACGACGCCCGCCTCGTCGAGGCCGCTGGAGTCGATGACGTGCGTGGCGCCGAGCTTCTCGGCCGCGACCAGCTTCTTGGGGTCCCGGTCGATCGCGATGACCGTGCCGGCGCCCGCGAGAGCGGCGCCGACCACGGCGGCCGTGCCGACTCCTCCGCAGCCGATGACCGCGACGGAGTCGCCGCGCGTCACGTTCCCGGTGTTCATCGCCGCACCGAGGCCGGCCATGATCCCGCAGCCGAGCAGGCCCACCGCGGCGGGGTCCGCCTCCGGATCGACCTTCGTGCACTGCTTCGCGTGCACGAGGGTCTTCTCGGCGAAGGCGCCGATCCCGAGGGCGGGGCTGAGCTCGGTGCCGTCCTCCAGGGTCATCCGCTGCGTCGCGTTGAAGGTGTCGAAGCAGTACCAGGGCTCGGCCCGGGTGCAGGCCCGGCACTCGCCGCAGACCGCGCGCCAGTTGAGGACCACGAAGTCGCCGACCGCGACATGGGTGACTCCCTCTCCGACCGCGCTGACCCGTCCGGCCGCCTCGTGACCGAGGAGGAAGGGGAAGTCGTCGCTGATCCCGCCCTCGCGGTAGTGGAAGTCGGTGTGGCAGACACCGCAGGTCTCGATGTCGACCACGGCCTCGCCCGGGCCCGGGTCGGGGACGACGATGTCGACGAGCTCCACGGGAGCGCCCTTCGACCGGGCGATGACGCCGCGCACAGTGGTGGGCATGGGGGCTCCTTCGACGGGGGCGTGCAGGTCCGCTCCACAGTAACGACCGCGGGATGCGGGTGCGCCGGGTGGACGCGGGCGCTCCCGCCCTCTCCGGTGCCGGGCCGCCCGCCTCGCGGACCGCGACCCTGACAGTCGGTAGGGTGCGGGCCATGCGCACTCTGTACCCCGAGATCGAGCCCCACGACTCCGGCATGCTCGACGTCGGCGACGGCCACTCGCTCTACTGGGAGGTCTCGGGCAACCCCGAGGGCAAGCCCGTCGTGTTCCTGCACGGCGGCCCCGGAGCCGGCACCTCGCCCGCCCACCGCCGGCTGTTCGACCCCGAGAAGTACCGCATCGTGCTGTTCGACCAGCGCATGTGCGGCCGCTCGACCCCGCACGCCGGCGAGCCGGAGGCCGACCTCTCGACCAACACCACCTGGTACCTGGTCGCCGACATCGAGCGCCTCCGCGAGCACCTCGGCGTCGAGCGCTGGCTCGTGCTCGGCGGCTCCTGGGGCTCGACCCTCGCCCTCGCCTACGCCGAGACCCACCCCGAGCGGGTCAGCGAGATCGTCCTCCGCGGGATCTTCACCCTCCGCCGCGCCGAGCTCGAGTGGTTCTACGAGGGCGGCGCCGCCGCGGTCTACCCGGACCTCTGGGAGGGCTACACCTCCGTCGTCCCGGCCGGCGAGCGGGGCAGCCTCATCGAGGCGTACTACCGCCTGCTCCACGACGCGGACCCCGCCGTGCACGGCCCCGCCGGTGTCGCCTGGACCACCTGGGAGGCGTCGACCATCACCCTCCTGCAGAAGCCGGAGCTGATCGCGGACTGGTCCGATCCCGTCTTCGCGCTCGCCTTCGCCCGCATCGAGAACCACTTCTTCGTGCACAGGGGCTGGCTGGAGGAGGGGCAGCTGATCCGCGACGCCGGCGTCCTCCGCGACATCCCGGCCGTCATCGTGCAGGGCCGCTACGACATGTGCACCCCGGCCTTCACGGCCTGGGACCTGCACCGGGCCTGGCCCGAGGCCGACTTCCGGATGATCGCCGACGCGGGCCACGCCTTCGACGAGCCGGGGATCCTCGACGCGCTGATCGAGGCGACGGACCGCTTCGCGTCCTGACGGGCGGGGCGGTCCGCGCCTCGCGGCCGGGATGCCCGGGCGCCCGTGCCTGAGCGTCCCGCGCCCGGTGCCGTCGTGTCCCGGGAGCGGGTCTACCCTGATCAGATGCGCGCGGACGACGCCTCCGGGATGGAGGACTGGCCCACCGGCCGGCTGCTCTCCACCGCCTCCCGGATGGTCGAGCACGCCTGGCACGGCGCCCTCGCCGAGATCGGCCTCACCCACGCCGGCCTGATCGTGCTGCACCTCCTGCAGGCGGGTCCCGTCGCGCAGAAGGAGCTGGCCGCCGCGGCCCACGTCGAGGTGCAGACCATGTCGCGCACCATCGAGCGCCTCGAGCGCGAGGGCCACGTCTCGCGCACCACGGATCCGTCGGACCGCCGCCGGCAGCTCGTCGCGCTCACCGACGCGGGCGGCGAGGCCTGGCGCCGGGCGCACCGCCTCGAGGTCGACATGTTCCCGGGCTCGCTCGAGCACGGCCCCCTGCGCGAGGCGCTGCTCGAGATCATCCGCTCGGCCAGCGAGTCGCGCTGGGGCTGACCGCAAGCCCGAGCGGAGCCCGTCCGCGGAGCGCTAGCTTCGTCGGCATGACCTTCAACGACGACTCCCAGCTCAGCGGCGGCAAGGTCCGCCGTCGCGGCCGCACCACCGGCATCGCCGTCGGCGGGGGTGCGGTGGGCGTGGTCGTGCTCGCGCTGCTCTCGCAGCTGCTCGGCGTGAACCTCTCGGGCCTCGGCGAGGTGTTCGGCGGAGGCGGGTCCTCGCCGGAGGGCGTCACCTCCACCGCGGTGGCCTGCGACAGCGGCGCCGACGCGAACACGCAGGTCGACTGCCGCCTCGAGGGTGCGGCCGAGTCGCTCGACCGCTACTGGGGCGAGCAGACGCCCACCCTCGGAGTCGCCTACACGACCCCGACCGGCGTCGACCTGTTCGAGGACAGCACCACCACCGGCTGCGGGAGCGCGACCGCCGCGGTCGGCCCGTTCTACTGCCCGCCGGACCGGACGATCTACCTCGACACCGACTTCTTCGACGAGCTGCGCACCCGGTTCGACACCTCGGGCGGATCGCTCGCGCAGATGTACATCCTCGCCCACGAGTGGGGCCACCACATCCAGAACCTGACCGGCGCGATGGAGTCGGCGGACCGCTCCGGCACCGGCCCCGAGTCGGACTCGGTGCGCCTCGAGCTGCAGGCCGACTGCTTCGCCGGAGCCTGGGTGGGCGACGCCTCGACGGTGCCCGACGAGACCGGCACGCCCTACCTCAAGCCGGTCACGGCGCAGGAGTACCAGGACGCGCTCGGCGCCGCGGCCGCCGTCGGCGACGACCGCATCCAGGAGCAGGCCACCGGCACCGTCGATCCGGAGGGGTGGACGCACGGCTCGGCCGAGCAGCGCCAGCGCTGGTTCCAGGCCGGCTTCGAGGGTGACGCCACCAGCTGCGACACCTTCGCGGCCGCGCAGCTCTGACCGGGCGCCGCTGAGGGCTCCTCGCCACTCCCTGGGGACCCGCGCGGGTCAGGACACGGAGTCGGCCGGCTCCTCCATGTACCACTCGGTGAACGAGCGCGCCCGCCCGTCGGGGGCGAAGCGGATGACCCAGAGGTTCAGGTAGGTGCGGTCGCCCGGGTAGACGGTGCGCGCCTCCACCACGGCGGTCTCCTCCGTCAGCGCGACCAGGCCCCACGCGAAGGTCGGGTCGGCGGGCTCCTCCTCCGCCAGCCACCACTCCACGATCGCGTCGCGCGGAGTGATCGCGTCGCGGTGCGGCGCCGTGAAGTACTCGGCGTCCTCGGTGAACAGTGCGGCCACATCGGCCGCGTCGTCCGTGGCCCAGGCCTTCTCGTAGCCGGTGATCCAGCTCTCGATGTCGATCATCCGCCCATCCTCGTCCTGCCCGACGCGCGCGGGAAGGAGGAGGAGGGAACAAAGCGGCGGCCCGCGCTGTTGAGCCCCGAGCCGGTCGAAAGCAGAGCCGAGCGATACGATCCCGCCGACGACGGCCCGCCCGCCGCCGCGGTCCGGGTGCGCGTCCGCCGCCGACACGAAGGACATCCGTGCCCGACTCCGACAGACGCTCCCTGACCCGCTCGCCGAACCCGCGCCTCATCACCGCCGTCCTCGCCTTCGCGGGCATGAGCGCCTCCTTCATGCAGACGCTGGTCGTCCCGATCCAGTCCGAGCTGCCGACGCTGCTCGGCGCCGACCGCACCGAGACCGCGTGGGTGATCACCGCGACGCTGCTGAGCGCCTGCATCCTCACCCCGGTCTCGGGCCGCCTCGGCGACCTCTACGGCAAGCGGCGGATGGCTGTGGCCGCGCTGGTCGTGCTCGTGATCGGCTCGATCGTGTGCGCCTTCGCGGGGGACGTGTGGACGCTGGTCGTGGGCCGGGCCCTCCAGGGCGCGGTGATGGGCGTCATCCCGCTCGGCATCTCGATCCTCCGCGACACCCTCCACCGCGACCGGCTCCCCGGCGCGATCGCCCTGGTCAGCGCGACCCTCGGCATCGGCGGCGCGCTCGGCCTGCCGCTCAGCGCCCTCATCGCGCAGAACACCGACTGGCACGTCCTGTTCTGGATGTCCGCAGGCCTCGGCGTCCTCGACATCGTCCTCGTCCTCCTGGTCGTGCCGGTGTCGACGCTGCGCTCGGCCGGCACCTTCGACGTGGTCGGCACGATCGGCCTCGCCCTCGGACTGAGCGGCGTGCTGATCGCCGTCTCGCGCGGCAACGACTCCGGCTGGACGAGCCCCGCGATCCTCGGCTCCGGCCTCGGCGGCATCGCCGTCCTGCTCCTCTGGGGCTGGTACGAGCTGCGGCAGGAGAGCCCGCTCGTCGACCTCCGGGTGGCCGCCCGCCCCGCCGTCCTCTTCACCAACCTCGCCTCGGTGGCGGTCGGCTTCGCGTTCTTCGGCGCCCAGATCACGCTGCCGCAGCGCCTCGAGCTGCCGACCGCGTCCGGCGTCGGCTTCGGCCTGAGCCTGATCGTGGCGAGCCTCGTGCTCGCGCCCTCGGGCCTGGCGATGATGGCGACGTCCCCGCTCGCCGCCCGCCTCTCGGCGCAGTCCGGGCCGCGGCTCGTGCTGATCGCCGGCTCCGGGCTGATCGCGGTCTCGTACCTGCTGATCCTCCCGTTCGGCGGCGAGGTGTGGCAGATCCTGGTGATCAACGCCCTCATCGGCGTCGGGCTGGGCCTCGCCTACGCCGCGATGCCGACGCTCATCATGCACGCCGTCCCCGCCTCGGAGACCGCCGCCGCGAACGGGCTGAACTCGCTGATGCGCACCCTCGGCACGACGCTCTCCTCCGCCGTGACCGCGGGCGTGCTCGCGCAGCTGACCGTGTCCGTCGGCGACGTGCAGCTGCCGAGCTCGCAGGGCTTCGAGACCACGTTCGTGATCGGCGCGATCGGAGCGCTGGTCGCCGTCGCCCTCGGCCTGCTCATCCCGCGGGCGCCCCGCCCGGAGGCGCGACCCGCTCTGCCCTGACCGGACCGCGCGTCGTCGGCCGCGAGTGCTCCTCGCTGAGGAGACCTGGTCGCGGCCGGCGACGCGCGTCCGCTACTCGTCCTCGAGAAGCATCCGCTCGATCTGCAGCTCGCGCAGCCGCGTCGAGGCCTGCAGGTTCTCGCGCGCGGCGAGCACCAGGCGGCACAGCAGCACCAGCAGCACGATCGCGAGCACCGCGACCGCCGTCACGACGACTCCGTACAGCGCGGTCAGGACTCCCCAGGTCTGGATCATCCCTCGACGCTACGGAGCCGCGCCCGCCCTCGCGTCCCCCGCCCGACGGAGTGCGCGGGGCGGGGCGGGCAGCCGGTGCAGGGGCAGTGGACGCGCAGAGCCCGGCCCGCGAGGGCTCAGCCCGCGAACGCCCCACGGTACGCCCGCGCCGGGTGCGTCGCCGGCAGCTCGTCCGTCCCGAACAGCTTGCGGCGCAGCGTCCCCTCGGCGTACTCGGTCTGCGCGAGGCCCCGCTCCTGGAGCACCGGCATCACCCGGTCGACGAACTCCTCGTAGCTGCCGGGCAGGATCCAGTTGACGACGTTGATCCCGTCGATCCCCGCGTCGCGCCAGCCCGCCAGGTGGTCGGCGATCTGCTCGGGAGTGCCGACGACCCGTCCGCGCAGCTTCGCCGAGAGCCGGGCCAGGTCGCGGACGGTCGGCTCGCGGTCGGGGGAGGCGTCGCGGATCCACTGCAGGTGGCTCTGGCCGGCGTAGGTCTCGATCGCCGAGAGCGGCAGGTCGGGGTCGAGCTTCTCGCCCGTCGCCGGGTCGAAGCCGAGGTTCGAGTGCACGAGGAAGGCGTCGGAGGAGAGGTACTCGTCGATCTCGCGCTCGGCGCGGCGCGCCTCCTCCTCCGTGTCGCCGGTGATGAAGGAGAGCCCCAGGTAGAAGGAGGGTGCTCCCGCTCCGCGACCGGCCGCCGCGGCGAGGGCCCGCGTGTCCTCGATCAGCTCGCGGGTCTTCTCCGGCGACCCCGAGAACACGAACTGCGCCTCCGCGTTCCGCGCGGCGAAGCGCCGTCCCGCGGGGGAGGAGCCGGCCTGGAAGAGCACGGGCGTGCGCTGGGGCGACGGAGCCGAGAGGTGCGGCCCCTGCACGCGGTAGCGCTTCCCGACGTGGTCGATGCGGTGGATGCGCGCCGGGTCGGCGAAGGAGCCGCTCTTGTCGCGCAGGAGCGCACCGTCGTCCCACGAGCCCTCCCACAGCTTGTAGACCACGTCGAGGTACTCCTGCGCCCAGGCGTAGCGCTCGTCGTGCTCCTCGAGCCGGTCGTAGCCGAAGTTGCGGGCCGCGCCGTCGAGGGCGCTGGTGACGATGTTCCAGGCGATCCGCCCCTTCGAGAGGTGGTCGAGGGTCGAGACCTTCCGGGCGAAGTCGAACGGATGCGACTGCAGCACCGAGCTCGTGAACGCGAAGCCGAGGTGCTCGGTGCTCACTGCCAGGGCCGAGAGCAGCACGGACGGGTCGTTGCTGGGCAGCTGCAGCCCCTCGCGGGCGTTGACGTCCCAGTCGCCGTCCGCCGGACCGTAGAGCCCCGCCACGTCGGCGAAGAACATCGCGTCGAAGCGGCCGCGCTCCAGCGTCCGGGCGAGGTCGATCCAGAGCTGCACGTCGTCGAACTCGTGCTGCCGGGCGTCGGGGTGGCGCCAGAGGCCGTGCTGGATGTGGGAGGCGGTGTTCATGACGAACGCGCAGAAGCGCAGCGGGCGGGGCTCGGTGATCACGCTCCCAGGCTAGGCCGGGCGCCTCCCACCGGTCTCGAACGACTCCGCGCGTAGGGTGTCCGACTGTGGAATCCCGCATCCCCGAACCCGCGCACGCCGTCCCTCCGCTGACGGATGCCGTCGCCGAAGCGCTCGACGCCACCACCGTCGCCGAGATCCGCGCTCTGCGCGACGACTTCGCGCGCTTCATGCTCCAGTACAAGTTCGGGATGGACGAGATCGTCACGAAGGTGTCGATCCTGCAGGAGGAGTTCCGCGAGCTGCAGGAGTACAACCCGATCGAGCACGTCACGAGCCGGCTCAAGTCGGCCGACAGCCTGATCGAGAAGATCGAGCGCAAGGGCTGCGAGACGACCTTCGAGGGCATCGCCGACGCGATCACCGACATCGCCGGCGTGCGGATCACCTGCAGCTTCGTCTCGGACGTCTACCGCGTCTTCGACCTGCTCACCTCGCAGTCCGACGTGACGGTGCTCGAGGTGAAGGACTACATCGCCGAGCCGAAGGAGAACGGCTACAAGAGCCTGCACGCGATCGTCGAGGTGCCCGTGTTCCTCTCCGGCGGATCGGTCGACGTCTGCGTCGAGGTGCAGTTCCGGACCATCGCGATGGACTTCTGGGCGAGCCTGGAGCACAAGATCTACTACAAGTACGACCGCCAGGTCCCGCAGGAGCTCCTCGACGGCCTCGCCGACGCGGCCCGCACCGCCGCCACCCTCGACGCCGACATGGAGCGCCTCCACCGCCAGGTCCGCGGCCCGCTGCCCGGCGCGCGCACCTACGACGTCTGACGCGCCACCCCACGCCCGCGATCGGGCCGCCCCGACTCCTGCCGATCGAGCAGCCCGCGCAGCGGGCCTCTCGAGATCCCCCTACGGAGTCAGCACCGGCAGCAGCGCCAGCAGCAGCACTGCGGAGCCGTTCAGTGTCGCGTGCGAGACGATCGCCGCTCCGAGCCGCCCGGTGATCGTCGCGATCCAGCCGTGCGCGAGTCCCGCGGTGACCGTGGTCACGCCGAGCGTCACGATCGTCGCCGGGTTCACCATCTGGTGCCCGTGCAACAGGGCGAAGACCGCCGTGGACGCCAGGATGCTGAACACCATCGCCCAGACCCGGCGGCCGCGGGTGGGCGGCGCCGACTCCGCGGAGCCCCGGAGCATCCGGTTCCGCACTGCGCGCATCACGACGCCGCGGCAGAGGACCTCCTCGACCAGCGGCGCGACGACGACGGGGATGAGGACCGAGCTCAGCACGAACCACAGCGGATCGGGGTCGATGTCGAGGTTCCCCTGCGCGTCCTGGAGGAGCGGAGCGAACGCGGCGAGCACGAACAGGATCACGACGCGCACCGCGATGCCGAGCCCGATCCCGATGGGCACGTCGATCCAGCGGAACCGCAGCCCGAAGTCGGCCGCCATCGTGCCCAGCCCGCGCAGCCGAGACGCCGCGAACGGGACGATCAGCGCGACGAGGTAGCTCGCGAGCGCCCCCGCGAAGGCGAGTCCGGCGGAGTAGGGGAGCACGCCGAACCCGAACAGCAGGATGAGCACGGCCAGCGGCAGGACGATCCCGACGATCGTGAGCACGGCGGTCGGCAGGCCCCAGCGGACCCGAGGATCGGGCAGGTAGAGGAGGGAGGAGTAGGCCGCGTGGACCGAGGGGAGGGGCTCGGCCGGCCACGACGTCGTCGCAGCGGAGTCGGGCGCGAGCGTCGCGGGATCGGGCGGCGGGAAGGCGTCGGGTTGCATGGCCGGGCCAGCCTACGCAGACCGCCTGGACGGGATCCGGGCCGCAGTCACTGCTCGGCGCGGGCCGGAACGGGAGGGATGTGCGGCGGATCGCGGCGGCGGGGACCTCCGGGGACGAAGAAACCCCCGCCATGTAGAAGCTAGGCGAGGGTTCCAGTGGCTCCGACGGGCGTCGATCCCGTGACCTCACGATTTTCAGTCGTGCGCTCTACCAACTGAGCTACAGAGCCGTTGCGACGTGATGTCGCTGGAGAGGTGATCTCCTGAAAAAGGCCCTTCCTCTCGGAAGGGCCTCTTTGCGACCCTGACGGGACTTGAACCCGCGACCTCCGCCGTGACAGGGCGGCACGCTAACCAACTGCGCTACAGGGCCTCGTTGCGAAGACAAGCATACTGCCTTCGAGGCTGTTCTATTTTCACGCCCCGACCCTCTCGAGCCGGCGCACTTTCCGGTGGTGCTGGTACTTCTGGTGGTGCTGGTAGTACCGACCCATCCGTGACCCCAACGGGATTCGAACCCGTGCTGCCGCCGTGAAAGGGCGGTGTCCTAGGCCACTAAACGATGGGGCCGGAGACTCGCGGGGCGACCCTGCGGCCGACCCCCCATGACTACCGACACGCAAGCATAGGGGGCCGCGGCGCAGGATGCAAAATCGACGGTTCCGCAGGCGGCGTGCACCCCGTCCGGGGTTGACCCGGGTCTAGGAGATCGGGCAGGGCCGCGGTTAGGGTGGGGCGGAATCGCTCTTCCCCCCACCCGCGCGCTGGAGCCGCACCGCCGCGGAGGGAGGGCCCCCTATCCCCGAGGTCCCATGCCCCACTCCCTGCGCCGTCCGCGTTCCGCCCGCCTCCCCGGCGCGCCGCGACTCGGGCGACTCCGAGGTGCTGCCCTGGCCTCCGCCGTCGTCGCGCTCGTCGCCGGCCTGCTCGTCACCACTCCCGCCCAGGCGGTCGAGTACCCGTCGTGGGCCGACGTCGAGGCGGCGAAGGGCGACACCGCCGCCGCGGCCGCTCAGGTCGACCGGATCACGTCCCTGATCGGCGACCTCCAGAGCGAGGTCGCCTCCGCTCAGCAGCTCGCGCAGCAGCGCGGCGACGAGCACTTCGCCGCTCAGCAGGCGTTCGACGAGGCCTCGGACCAGTCGAAGAAGCTCGAGGATCGGGCCGCCGCCAGCGCCGAGGAGGCCGACAAGGCCTCGCAGCAGGCGGGCCTGCTCGCCGCGCAGCTCTACCGCAGCACCGGCACCGACCTGTCCGTCAACATCTTCCTCGACCAGAAGGCCGGCCAGGCCGACCAGCTGCTGTCGAAGATCGGGAGCATGACCAAGCTGGTCGAGCGCTCCTCCGCGATCTACGAGCAGGCCAGCACCGCCCGCAACACCGCGTCCTCCCTCGCCGACCAGGCCGAGGTGGCGCAGACGGAGCGCGAGCGCCTCCGCGTCGCCGCCGAGCAGAAGCTGGCCGAGGCGACCGCCGCCCAGGAGGCGTCCGAGGCCGCGCTCGCCGAGCAGCAGGAGCAGAGCGTCGTGCTCGAGCAGCAGCTCGCCGCGCTCCGCGACACCGAGTCGAAGACCGTGGCCGAGTACGAGGCCGGCGTCGCCGCCCGCGAGGCCGAGCGCCTCCGGAAGCTCGCCGAGGAGGAGGCCGCCCGTCAGGCCGCCGCCCAGGCCGAAGCCGCGCGCCGCGAGGCCGCCCGGGCCGCGTCCAGCGGCGGCAGCGGCGGCGGCGGCGGCGGGTACGTCGCCCCCTCGGGCGGCGGCGGCTCCAGCGCCGTCAGCGACTCCGGCTGGGTCCGCCCTGCCGGGGGCCGCATCACCGGCACTTTCGGCCCGCGCGACAGCATCTCGACCGGCGGAGGATCCTCCGGCTCGTACCACCGCGGCACCGACCTCGCGGGCGGCTGTGGCATCCCGATCTTCGCGGCGCACAGCGGCACCGTCTCCTACGCGGGCCCCAACGGCACCTACGGCAACTGGGTGCTGATCGACCACGGCAGCGGCATCAGCACCGGCTACGCCCACATCATGTCCGGCGGGATCTACGTCCGCGTCGGCCAGCAGGTCCAGGCGGGCGAGCAGATCGCCGCCGTCGGCTCGACCGGCGCGTCCACCGGCTGCCACCTGCACTTCGAGACCCGCGTCAACGGCTCCGCCGTCGACGCCCAACCTTTCATGGCCCAACGAGGAGTCACCCTTGGCTGACGCACAGACGACCGCACGCACCTTCACCCCGGCACCCCGGGAGCGCGCCTGGAAGGGCCGCCTCCCGCTCGTCATCTCCGCCGCCTTCGCGGTCACGGCGGTCACCGCGTCCCTCGGCATCACCCCGGCCCTCGCCGACGACGCGAAGTACCCCTCGTGGGACGACGTGCAGAACGCCAAGAAGGACGAGGCGAGCAAGCAGGCCGAGATCGACTCGATCACCGGCCTCATCGCGAGCCTGCAGACCGCGGTCGACGAGAAGTCGATCACCGCGATGAAGAAGGCCGAGGCCTGGCGCCAGGCCAAGGAGGCGCTCGACGCCGCAGCGAAGGCCGTCGTCGACCTTGAGGAGAAGGCGACCACCGCCTCCGCCAAGGCCCAGACCTCGAAGATGCGCGCCGGCCTGCTGGCCGCGCACCTCTCTCGCGCCGCCGGAAGCGACCTCTCCGCCAGCCTCGTGGCCAAGGGCAAGGACGCGGGCGACCTGCTCTACCAGCTCGGCGCGATGTCGCAGCTCTCGGAGCAGTCGCAGAAGGTCTACGCCGACGCCCTCGCCGACAAGCAGAACGCGGAGTCGCTCGGCGACCAGGCCGACCTCGCCGTCACCGAGCACCAGGCGCTCTCGGACGAGGCGGACGCAGCCCGCAAGGACGCCGACGCCGCCGCCGAGTCGGCCCGCGCGTCGCTCTCGGCGCAGGAGGAGAAGTCGCAGGAGCTGGTCGCCCAGCTCGCGCTGCTGAAGGACTCCTCGGTCGAGGCCGAGACCCAGTACCTCGCGGGCGAGCAGAAGCGCCAGGCCGACGAGGCCGCCGCCCAGGCGCAGGCCGAGGCGGAGGCCGCCGCTCAGGCGCAGTCCACCGCCCGCTCCGCCCAGCAGCAGTCCTCGGCGCAGGCCGACGCCGCCGCCCCGTCGCGTCAGACCGCGTCCCTCCCGCAGCCCGCCGCTCCGCAGCCCGCGCAGCAGCAGCCGGCTCCGGCTCCGGCTCCGGCTCCGGCCCAGCCCGCTGCTCAGCCGATCGCCCAGCCGGCGGCTCAGCCGCTCCCGCAGCCGGTCACCGCTCCGGTCCTGGTGCCGACCAGCGGCGCCGTCGAGAACGCGATCTCGTACGCGATGGCGCAGCTCGGCGAGGAGTACGTCCTCGGCGGCATGGGCCCGGACCAGTGGGACTGCTCGGGCCTCACCAAGGCCTCCTACGCGTCCTCGGGCATCTACATCGGCACCCACTCGGCGACGAACCAGTACAACACGATGGCCGGCGCCGGCAAGCTCGTCCCCTACAGCCAGCGCCAGCGCGGCGACCTGATCTTCTGGGGTGGCGGCGGGGACTACTACCACGTGGCCATCTACCTCGGGAACAACCAGATCATCGAGGCCGCCGACTACGGCAAGCCCGTGCGCATCTGGAACACCTGGGGCACGCCCGCCGGCATGGTCGGCCGCCCGGCCGCCTGAGCCGCGGCCGCACAGCACAACGAGAGAACCCCCTCCTGTCGAGACGACGGGAGGGGGTTCCTTCGTTGATGCGAGGGGTCAGTGACCCTCTTCGGCCAGCTTCTTGATGCCGTCCTGGACGATCTGCTCCGCCTCGGCGGCGTCGCCCCACGCGTCGACCTTGACCCACTTGCCGGGCTCGAGGTCCTTGTAGCGCTCGAAGAAGTGCTTGATCTCGTTCTTCGTCTGCTCCGGGACGTCGCCGATGTCCTGGATGTGCTGCCAGCGCGGGTCCTTCGCGGGGACCACGATCACCTTCGCGTCGGAGCCGGCCTCGTCGCTCATGTTGAGCACGCCGACCGGGCGGACGGAGACGCCCACGCCCGGGAAGACGGGGTACTCGAGCAGCACCAGCGCGTCGACGGGGTCGCCGTCGAGGCCGAGGGTGTTCTCGAAGTACCCGTAGTCCGTCGGGTAGACGAAGGAGGTGAAGAGCACGCGGTCGAGGTAGACGCGACCGGTCTCGTGGTCGACCTCGTACTTGTTGCGGCTCCCCTTGGGGATCTCGACGACGACGTCGTATGCGGCCATGCTCTCTCCTTGAGTCGGTGGCGCCGTGAGCGGCGCATCGGCGGACGGATCGGCCTCCGGAACGCTCGCGCGGGTGCGCGCGCGGGAGGGGCGGATCGCTGGCATTACGTTACTTGATGTGCCCGATCGCCCCCGCCTGACCCCCGCCGTCGCCGATCTGCGGCGGGCGGTGCGCGAGAGCCTCGACGGGCTCGACCCCGGAGCGCTGGTGCTGGTCGCGCTGAGCGGGGGAGCGGACTCGCTCGCGCTCGCGGCGGCGGTCGCCTTCGAGGCCCCGCGGGGCGGGAGGCGGGCCGGCGCGGTGATCGTCGATCACGGGCTGCAGGAGGCGTCGGCGGAGGTCGCGCGGCGGGCCGCGGAGCAGGCGCACGGGCTGGGGCTCGCGCCGGTGCTGCGCCAGGTGGTGACGGTGTCCGCCGAGGGCGGTCCGGAGGCGGCCGCCCGCAGCGCGCGCTACCGCGCCTTCGATGACGCGCTGACCGCGACGGGCGCCGCCGCGATCCTCCTGGGCCACACCCTCGACGACCAGGCCGAGACGGTGCTGCTGGGGCTCGCCCGCGGAGCCGGTGCGGCCTCGCTGCACGGGATGGCGCCGGTCAGCGGGCCGCTGAGGCGGCCGCTCCTGGGCCTGCGGCGCGAGACGACCCGTCTCGCCTGCTCCGACCAGGGGCTCGTGCCGTGGGACGACCCGCACAACGACGACCCCCGCTACTCGCGGGTCCGGGTGCGGAACCGCGTGCTGCCCGTGATGGAGGACGAGCTGGGGCCGGGAGTGGCGCAGGCTCTGGCGCGCACGGCCGAGCAGCTGCGGGAGGACGGGGACGCGCTCGACGCGCTCGCCCTCGACTGGGCGCTCGAGCTGGTGGGCCAGGACGAGGCGGGGCACGTCACGGTCGACGCGCGCGGGCTCGCCGCGGACCCGCCGGCGCTGCGGCAGCGGATCATCCGCCTGGTCGTGGCGAACGAGTTCGGAGTCGCGCTCTCGCGCTCGCAGACGCTGGCGGTCGCCGCGCTGGTCACCGACTGGCACGGCCAGAAGGGCGTCGACCTCCCCGGCGTCCTCGCCACCCGCCGCGGCACCACCCTCGTCTTCGCACCCGCGTAGTCGCGCTCGATGGCGCGGGCCAGGGCGCGGATCCGCTCGTGGATCTCGGCCTCGGTGTAGAGGACCTCGGTGATGTCGTCGGCGATGT